>JAGZEG010000006.1 GCA_018368455.1 Coriobacteriia bacterium | reverse complement strand
GCCGGCTGGTCCCAGGTGCGCAACCAGCTCCTGTGCGACGAGGGCATAAGGCGCAGGGTGGAGAGGTACATGTGAGAGGACTTACACAGAGTTCTTGACAGTCCCTGGTCCCAATTCGGAACGAAAGACGGCGATGTCATTCTTGACTTCTTTTCTGGATCGGCAACAACCGCTCAAGCTGTTTTTGCTCAAAACTGTGATGATGGGGGAACTAGAAAAAGCATTCTAATTCAATTACCCGAGCCTTTCCCTTTTGGCTCCGTTGCGGCCAATGATTCTTATAAGGATCTATGTCAGCTTGCTGAGGAACGTATCCGTCATGCGGGCGACAAGACCAAGGTTGAGCTCGAAAAGTCCAATCGTCATCTGAAACTCGGCGAGGAACCCAAGCGGCTACCCGATATCGGTTTTCGTGTCTTTACGCTTGATGACTCCGGCATTGAAAAGCCTCGGCAGGGTGAGCTCGTGTTCGATGTGGTGAAGCCCGATCGTTCGGACATGGACATCGTGTTCGAGATGATGCTCAAGTGGGGCCTGGAGCTCACGCTGCCCGTGGAGCACGAGGACGCCGCAGGCTATCCCGTCTACTCGGTCGCCGCCGGCGAGCTTGTGTGCTGTCTGGCCGACGGTCTCACCATGGGTGCTCTCGACGCCATTGCTGCCATGGAGCCCCGCCGCGTACTCATGCGCGACTCCATTCTCACCGATACGCTCAAGCTCAACGCCATTCAGGTGTTCAAGCGCGTAGAGGAGAGAACGGGTCGCGAGGTAGAGCTGAGGACGGTGTAGGCCATGGCGCTGGAACTCAAGTACTCTGCCGACCAAGAGTATCAAATCGAGGCTGTTGAGAGCGCCTGCGGCCTGTTCCGCGGCCAAGAGTTTATGGATGCGTGCTTTACGGCTGGTGGAACGGAGGGCGGGACCCTTTTTGAAGGCACCAACGCCAAGTATGCCGCTGACGCGTTGCAAATCGGCCATGCCAACGGGATGCGCCTCTCCTCACGGCAACTGGAAGAGAATCTGCATGCTATCCAGGAGGAGTGGTGCCTGCCCGCCACGAGCGTGACGACCGATGGCCACCTGCGCGACTTCTCGGTGGAGATGGAGACGGGCACCGGCAAGACCTACATCTACATCCGCACCATCTACGAGCTCAACCGCCGCTACGGTCTCACCAAGTTCATTATCGTGGTGCCGGGTGTTGCGATTCGCGAGGGCGTGAGGAAGAGCTTTGAAAGCATGGCGAAACATTTCGGCGTGCTCTATGACAATACTCCGTTGGAGCACTTTGTCTACGATGGCAAGGATATGGGGCCCGTGGGCAACTTTGCAACCTCCGCGTCCATCCAGGTAATGATTATCAACATCGACTCTTTCAATAGCAGCTTTCAAGATGACGGTGGCATCGAAAAAGGCAATCTGTTCCATCGCCCTAGTGAGAAGCTCATTGGTGGCCACAGCCCACGCGAGCTGGTGGCGTCGTGCAATCCCGTCGTTATCATCGACGAGCCCCAGAGCGTTGACAACACACCCAAGGCAAAGGCGGCCATCCGTAGCCTGAATCCCCTGTTCGTACTGCGCTATTCTGCAACACACAAGGAGGTTTACAACGAGATTTATCGCCTTACGCCGGTGGACGCTTTCCAGCGCGGGCTGGTTAAGGGTATCTGCGTCGACTCGGTGCTATCGCAGGAGGATCTCAACGGCTCGTATGTGCGGTTGGAGTCGGTTAAGGCAAAGCCCTTCACCGCTAAACTCACGTTGGACGTTCGTCAGGCGGATGGAAGCAAGAAGCGCAAAAAGCTGAGTGTCAAGACGGGCGACGACCTTTATATCAAGAGCGGCGAGAACACAGACTATGAAGCCGGCTGGGTGGTGGACAATATTTCCGCTGCCGAGGGAGACGAGTGGGTCGAATTTCAGAATGGTGAGGTAATCAAGCTCGGACAAGCGGTGGGTGACATACCTGCCGAGGCGGTGAAACGTGCGCAGATTCGCCGCACCATCGAGGACCACCTGCAGCGGCAGCTGGCATTGCGGCAACGAGGCATCAAAGTGCTCAGCCTCTTCTTCATTGATGACGTTGAGAAGTACCGTCTCTACGACCCTGTACGCGGCGGCGAGTATGCCCAAATGTTCGAGGAGGAGTACGCTGCTGCGATGCCAAGATGGAGGCCATGCTACGAAAAAGCGGGCGTGCCCCTAGATACGGACGCAGCTGCGATTCATACGGGATATTTCTCGCGTGATGGCAAGGGGAAGTTGAAGAACACCTCGGGCACCACAAACGCGGATATCTCGACCTATGAGACTATCATGCGCAGCAAAGAGGCGCTCATCTCGTTTCCTTCGCCGGGCGATACCGATGAGGAACGCGCTAAGAAACGCATCCAGTTCATCTGGAGCCACTCGACGCTCAAAGAGGGTTGGGATAACCCCAACGTTTTCCAGATCTGCACGCTGGTGGAGACGAAGGACGCCATGACCAAACGCCAGAAAATCGGCCGAGGTCTGCGGCTGTGCGTGAACCAGGATGGCGAGCGCTGCTATGACAGGGACGTCAACATACTCACCGTCATCGCCAACGAGAGCTACGACGAGTTCGCGTCAGGCCTACAGACCGAGTTCGAGAAAGAAGGCTATCGCTTCGGTGTGCTCACCGCGGAATCTTTTACGCATGTTATTGTTGAGCAAGGAGACGGGCGAGAGGAATGCTTGGGGTATGTGGGCAGCCGGAGGCTCTTCGAGTTTCTCGAAGAGACGGGCCTCGTGGACAAGAAGGGCAGCATCACACCCGAGCTCAAGCAGGCGGCCGAGGAAGGCCGCGTGCCTATGCCTGCCGGCATGGAGGGGGCGCAACCTGCCGTCGAGACCATCATCCTGCGCAAGGCCCAGAAGCTGCAGATCAGGGACAAGGCCAAGGAGGTGGAAGTCGAACTCTCCAAGGACGTTTCGCTTGACCCTGCGTTCCAGGAGCTGTGGGAGCGTATCCGAAAGCGCACACGATTCGAGGTGGACGTTGACTCCGATAAGCTTGTTGAGATGGCCTGTGCCGAGATAGGGAAGATGCCCGAGGTGAAGTCGCCCGAGGTCATATCGACACGGGCCGAGCTGTCTGTTGGCGAGGGTGGAGTCGAGGCTGAGGCGCGGTCAACTTCGATTGTGCGCATGGATTCAACGACGGCGTATGACCTGCCCGATCCCATAGCCGAGCTGCAAGATGCCGTGGGACTCACACGGGCTACCATCAAGCGTATCCTCGAAGGTTGTGGACGCTTCGAAGAGTTCAAGCTGAATCCGGCGCTATTCCTCTCACAGGTAGCGGCAAAGATTAACAAGGCCAAAGCGCAGGCCATAGCCGAGGGTATCAAGTACACGAAGCTACCCGATGACGAGTGGTATACCATGCGTGACCTAGACCCCGGTGACTTCAAGGCGTATCTGGGACAGAATGCTTGGGAGCCGGTCCATTCCAAGAGCCTCTACAACTATGTGGTCTACGACTCCTCGACGGTCGAGAAGCCATTCGCTGTGGAGCTCGATCAGGCGGAGGAGATCAAGGTCTTTGCCAAGCTGCCGAGCAAGTTCAAGATTGATACGCCACTGGGCAGCTATAACCCCGACTGGGCCTACGTCCAGGAGATCGAGGGGGAGCGGCGCGTCTACTTCGTGACAGAAACCAAGGGCGGTGGCAATAACGACATTCGCGTGAACGATACTGAGCGCGGGAAGATTCGCTGCGCCCGAAGGCACTTTGAGGCCATCGGCGAGCCGGATCTCAAGTATGACGTTCGTACCACGTATCGGACTGGAGGGGCTTAGGGGCGGTTATCGGCTGCTACAAAAGCGTGCGCTATGTACGATGAGCGACCGTTTTTGAGGCTGGGCGTCCGCAGAGGCTTTCGAGAAGCCGCAGCTCACAGCGTTACGCATATTCCTACTGGGGCACTCGTGTCATACATAACGCCACAAAACGTATCAGCGAAATTCACGAGGCCCCATTTTGTAGCAAGTCTTACCAATGGCGCGCCCCGAGAGGTCCCCCAGATGCAAGGCGCCCGGCGGCGTAGCGTACTAAACGCTACGTAAGCCGCCGGGCAATGCCGCAGATGGAGCAACTGATGCGAGGTGCCCGTAAGGTTTTGCAGTGCCCCGGATACAAGGCGGGCCCGGGCGTAGCGTACTAAACGCTACGTAAGCCCGGGCCCAACGCAGTAGACGGAGTGCTGCAGAACCTTACGCGTCGTGGAGGTCGCGCAGGCGGGTCAGATGCTCGTACCTCTCCATGGCCGCCTTCTCGTTGCGCTCGAACAGCGTGGCTGCGCGCTGCGGGAACTCGCGGGTCAGGCGGCTGTAGCGTGCCTCGTTCATCAGGAACTCCTGGTAGCCGCCGGCCGGCTCCTTGGAATCGAGGATGAACTTCTTGCCGGGCTCGGCCGCCGGGTTGAAGCGGAACAGGTTCCAGTAGCCGCAGTCGACGGCGCGCTTCATCTCCGCCTGGCAGTTGGCCATGCCGCCCTTGATGGCGTGCATTTCGCACGGCGAGTAGCCGATGATGAGCGACGGGCCCGGGTAGGCCTCGGCCTCGGCGATGGCCTTGATCGTCTGCGCCGGCTTGGCGCCCATAGCGACCTGCGCCACGTACACGTAGCCGTAGCTCATCGCGATCTCGGCGAGGCTCTTCTTCTTCATGTCCTTGCCGGCGGCGGCGAACTGAGCCACCTGGCCGATGTTGGACGCCTTGGAAGCCTGACCGCCCGTGTTGGAGTACACCTCGGTGTCGAATACGAACACGTTGACGTCGAAGCCGCTGGCCAGCACGTGGTCGAGGCCGCCGTAGCCGATGTCGTAGGCCCAGCCGTCGCCGCCGAAGATCCAGACAGACTTCTTCGACAGGTGGTCCTTACGCTCGAGAATCGCGCTCGCCAGCATGCCGAGCTCGCCGTCAGCACCCGCGACGCGCGAGAGCTCAGCGATGTAGGCGTCGGCCGTCGTGCGGCTTTCGGCTGCCTTGCCCACGGCGTCGAGCCACGCATGGGCCGCGCCGGCCAGCGCGTTATCGCCCGCCGCCTCGGCGAGCTTCACGAGCTCCCAGCTCTTCTCGTACTGCTCGGTACGCACGGCCTCGTAGCCCACGAGCATGCCCATGCCGTGCTCGGCGTTGTCCTCGAACAGCGAGTTGTTCCACGCCGGACCGTGGCCCTGCTTGTTGACGGTGTAGGGCGACGTCGCGGCGGGGTTGCCCCAGATGGACGAGCAGCCCGTCGCGTTGGCGATGAACATGCGGTCGCCGAACAGCTGCGTGACGAGGCGCGCGTACGACGTCTCGGCGCAACCGGCGCACGAGCCGGAGAACTCGAGGTAGGGCTGCTTGAACTGGCTGTCCTTGACGCTCGTGCCCTCAAGCTCGGGCTTGGGCGCCACATGCGCGACGCAGTAGTCGAACGCCTCCTGCTGGGGTAGTTGGCCCTCGGCCTCCACCATCGTCAGCGCATCAGAGGGGCAGGCGCCGACGCACAGCGTGCAGCCCATGCAGTCCAGCGGCGAGATGGCCATCGTGTACTGGTAGCCAGCTGCCTTGGCCTTGGGGCCGCGCGCCGCCACGAGCTTCGTGACCTCGGGGGCCGCTGCGGCCTCGTCGGCGCTGAGCGCGAACGGGCGGATCGTGGCGTGCGGGCACACGTAGGAGCAGCTGTTGCACTGGATGCACTTCTCGGCGTCCCACACCGGCGCCGTGACGGCCACGCCGCGCTTCTCGTAGGCCGAGGCGCCCAGCGGCCAGCTGCCGTCGGCGTAGTCCACGAACACGGAGACGGGCAGGCTGTCGCCGTTCATGACGGCAACGGGCTCCATGATGTTCTTCACGAGCTCGACGGTCTTGAGACGGCCCTCGAGCATGCGCTCCTGGGCGTCGTCGGTGGCACTAGCCCAGCTGGCGGGCACGTCGACCTTCGTGTAAGCCGTGGCGCCGGCGTCGATGGCCTTGTGGTTCTTGTCGACGACGTCCTGGCCCTTCTTGAGGTAGCTCTTCGTCGCCGCGTCCTTCATGTAGCGCAGCGCGTCCTCCTGCGGCAGCACCTTGGCCAGCGAGAAGAACGCCGACTGCAGGATGGTGTTCGTGCGCTTGCCCATGCCCACCTTGGCGGCCAGGTCGATGGCGTCGATGGTGTAGAGCTGGATGTCGTTGGCCGCGATGTAGCGCTTGGCTTCGGCGTTGAGGTGATGCTCAAGCTCGGCGAGGTCCCACGGGCAGTTGATGAGGAACGTGCCGCCGGGCTTGACGTCCTGCACCATGCGGAAGCCCTTCGTGATGTAGCTCGGGTTGTGGCACGCCACGAAGTCGGCCTTGTTCACGTAGTACGGGCTGCGGATGGGGGAGTCGCCGAAGCGCAGGTGGCTGATCGTGACGCCGCCCGTCTTCTTCGAGTCGTACTGGAAGTACGCCTGAACGTACTTGTCGGTGTGGTCGCCGATGATCTTGATGGAGTTCTTGTTCGCGCCCACGGTGCCGTCGCCGCCGAGGCCCCAGAACTTGCACTCGATCGTGCCGGCAGCCGCCGTGTTGGGGGCGTGAGGGTCCTCGTCCAGCGAGAGGTGCGTGGCGTCGTCGACGATGCCGATCGTGAACTCGCGGCGCGGCTCGTCCTTGGCCAGCTCGCTGTAGACGGCGAACACCGAGGCGGGCGGCGTGTCCTTCGAGCCGAGGCCGTAGCGGCCGCCCGTGACGGTGAGCCCCGCGATGCGGCCCGTCTCGACGAGCGCGGTCACGACGTCCTGGTAGAGCGGCTCACCGAGCGAGCCCGGCTCCTTCGTGCGGTCGAGCACGGCAATCTTCGTGGCCGTGGTCGGCAGTGCCTCGACGAACTTCTCGGCGACGAACGGGCGATACAGGCGCACCTTCACGAGGCCGACCTTCTCGTCGTGAGCGTTGAGGTAGTCGATGACCTCCTCGGCGACGTCGCAGATGGAGCCCATGGCCACGATGACGCGGTCGGCGTCGGGCGCGCCGTAGTAGTTGAACAGCTGGTAGTTCGTGCCGATCTTGGCGTTGACGCGCGCCATGCAGTCCTCGACGACGCCGGGCAGCGCGTCGTAGCGGGCGTTGCAGGCCTCGCGGTGCTGGAAGAAGATGTCGCCGTTCTCGTGGCTGCCCATGGCCTTGGGGTGCTCGGGGTTGAGCGCGCTGTCACGGAAGCGCTTGGCGGCCTCGAAGTCGTACATGTCGGCGAGGTCGTCGTAGTCCCACACGGCGATCTTCTGGATCTCGTGCGACGTGCGGAAGCCGTCGAAGAAGTTGAGGAACGGCGTGCGGCCTTCGAGCGCGGCGAGGTGGGCGACGGCCGAGAGGTCCATGACCTCCTGGACGTTGCCCTCGGCCAGCATGGCGAAGCCTGTCTGGCGGCAGGCCATGACGTCGGAATGGTCGCCGAAGATGTTGAGCGCCTGCGTCGCGACGGTGCGCGCGCTGACGTGGAACACGCCGGGCAGCTCCTCGGCGGCGATCTTGTACATGTTGGGAATCATGAGCAGCAGGCCCTGCGAGGCCGTGTACGTGCTCGTGAGGGCGCCGGTTGCCAGCGAGCCGTGCACCATGCCGGCCGCTCCGCCCTCCGACTCCATCTCGACGACCTTCACTGTGGAGCCGAAGATGTTCTTGCGGCCGTTGGCGGCCCACTGGTCGACGTAGTCGGCCATGGGGCTCGACGGCGTGATGGGGTAGATGCCCGCCACCTCGGTAAACGCGTACGAGACGTGTGCGGCAGCCGTGTTGCCGTCCATCGACTTGAACGATCGCGCCATGTAGTCTCCCTCTCCTGATCGGTACGCTCGGGACGGCGCGTGACGCGCGCCAGTCGTTACGTCCCCGTAACATACGGTCGCGCCATCATATCGCGGCAGGTGAGGCGACATCTCCATGCGCTAGGCACAAGGTGGATGCTCTCGGCAAGTGGGAGGCCGTTCACACGCCCGTCTCCCAATCCGCACAATCTGGCGACAATGCGGCGCCGCGGGCTGCCTTGCGGGGTGCTCTCCGGGCGCGGCGCGTTATGGGGGCGCCGGCTGTCGGGAGACGCATGAAACTCGCGGGTCGCATGGGCGCTCCGGGCCTCGGGGCAGACGTAGAATGGAGAGGTCTCGAGCAAGGGGGAGTCGAGGCACGCCGGGCAAAAGGGGCCCGGCCGGCGCGGGCGTTGACCCGCGCTTTGGGGAGGGTGCCGCCCGTAGTTGGGAGTGCACTCGCTAACAGGGGAAGGGGTTTGCTGTGACGCAAGAAACAAGGGGCAGCGAGGTCTCGCGGCGTTCGTTTGTCGGTGGTGCGGGGGCGCTTGCGGCGGCGGGCGTGATGAGCGTGGGGCTGGTTGGTGCTGTGGCCCAGGCAGCCGAGAAGAGCGCCGCTGCGGACGCTCCCTGGGACGAGGAGTTCGACGTCATCGTCGTGGGTTCCGGTGCGGCTGGCCACGCTGCGGCCATCGAGGCCGTGCGCGCCGGCGCATCCACGCTGTTGCTCGAGAAGACGGACATCGTCGGCGGCGATTCGATGGCGTGCGACGGCATTTTGGGCGGCTGGGGCACGAAGCTCGCAAAGGCGCAGGGCATCGACCTGACCGCCGATGAGACGTACGCTCTGTTCATGGCACATCCGGACTGGTATGGCCCGCACGACCCAGCCGTGGCCCGCGTTGCGGCCGATCGCTGTGGCGAGACGATCGACTGGATGGCTGAGCTGGGCGTTCCGTTTGAGGAAGACGTTTCCCCGCGCTTCAACTACACCGACCTGCCCGCCATCCACCAAGTCGTGGGCAAGGGCGCCGCGATGATGACGACCCTCGCCGACGTCGCCGTCAAGGAGGGCGTCGACGTACGCACGGGTACGCCCGTCACGCAGCTCGTCGTCGAGGGCGGCCGTGTCGTGGGCGTCGTTGCCGGGCCGGTTGACGCGCCTGTGCGCATCGCCGCCGCCGGGGGTGTTGTGCTCGCGACGGGCGGCTACGGTGCCAACGCAGGCCTACTCGTTGCTCTCGACCCCGAGAACGCGAACCTTATGCCGACGTCTGCCTCGGGCATGACCGGTGACGGCCTGGTCATGGGCCAGGCGATCGGTGCGCACGTCACGCGCACTGCCTACCAGCCGATGATGTACTCGCTGGGTGGTATGGGCACGAAGACGGTCGTGACGCTCGACTACACGGGGCGCCTGCACGGCATCCTGCTGGACGCGACGGGCAACCGCTTCTGCAACGAGGGCATGGAGTTCCTGAGCCGCGAGGTTCAGCGGGCGACGCTGCGCAAGCAAAACGAGCAGGGCGCGCCTGTCGTCTACCTCCTGCCGACTTCGGAGGCAATCGCGGAGCTCGCGGCTGCCCCGACGTTTGACTGGGTGCCGTTCGAGACGCCGGGCGAGGCGGCTGCGGCGCTCGGGCTCGATGCGGCGGCAGTCGATGCGACGGCGGAACGCTACGACGGCTTTGTTGCGGCGGGCGTTGATGAGGACTTCGGGCGCCCGGTTGACGACATGGTGCCGATGAGCGGCCCGTTCTACGCTGTCGCTGTCACGGTCATCACCAACGTCACGACGGGCGGCCTCAAGACGGACGCCGACGCGCGCGTTCTTCGTCTCAAGGCGCCGGGCGAGGAGGGCGACGCGTTCGTGCCGATCCCGGGCCTGTATGCGGCCGGCGAGGTGTGCGAGTGGAACGTCGCTGCGGGCTGGACGGTCTGCACTGCCGCGACGATGGGCCGCATCGCCGGTCAGAACGCTGCGGCCGGTAAGTAGGGCTTGCGGCCCCGGGGCGGAAGCGCTCTCTGCCCCGGGGCCGCTCTTTGCGCCTAGCGGGCGTCTGCGGCGGCGGATGCGTCGGCCGCGGAGCTGGCGCCGGTCTCGCCGCTATCGTCGACGAGGTGCGCGCCGCTCACGAGCAGGTTGGTGACCTTCTGCGTCAGGGCGTTCATCTTGGCGTACTCCATGCCGTACTGCGCGAGGTAGTTGTCGATGGCCTCGTCGGTCGTGGCGCCCAGGGCGCTGGCCAGGTACGCGCGGGCCTCGTCGTCGCTCACCGACAGACCGGCGTCGTCGGCCACGGCCTGGAACACGAGGAACTGGCGCGCGAGAGACTCGATGCTCGACGCGCTCTTCTCGATGAGGTCGGCCTCGTCGCTGGCGCCCATCATCTGCAGCATGTTCGCGAAGTCCATGCCGTAGGCGTTCGCCATGCCGCGGTAGTGCGCCACGTAGAACTTCGTCTGGGCGTCGAGCATCTCCTGCGGGATCCCGGAGACCTCGGCGGTGTTGAGCACGTAGCTCTGCACGTACGACGTCAGGTTGTTCTGGAGCAGCGAGTCCCTGACGCCGGTGCGCATGTCCTCGATGCTCGTCCAACCGTACGTCTTGCCCACCGTCGACGCCACCCACTCGTCGGTGACGTTGGGCAGGCTCGTCTCGGAGATGTAGTTGATCGTGACCGTGAACGTGGCGTCCTTGCCGTTGAGCTCGTCGACGCCGTACGTCTCGGGGAACGTGACCTCGATGTCGAACGTCTCGCCGGGCTTGTGGCCCACGAGCTGCTCGAGGAAGTCGTCGATGTACTGCGTGACGCCGATCGTGACCGTCGTGCCCTTGCCGCCGGTCGAGCCGCCGTCGAACTCCTGGCCGTCGATCTTGCCGACATAGTCGATGTTGACGGTGTCGCCGTCGGCCACGGCGCGGTCCGTGACCTCGTTCTGGACGCCGTACGAGGAGATGATGCTGTCGATCTGCTGCTGGACGTTGTCGTCGGTCGGCACGACCATGCTCTGGGGCACGGGGATGGCGGCGTAGTCAGCGGGCAGCGTCACGTAGCTCGCGGCGTCAAAGCCCGTCCAGCGTCCCGTGTCGTCGAGGTAGTCGCTGTAGGAGAAGTTGTCGACTATAGACGAGCTGTCGGCGCCGGCAGAGCCGTCGGCTGTCGAGGAAGAGGCACCGGCCTTGGCGGCGGCGTCGCGCATGCTCGAGGCGCTGGCGGCGGCAGGGCTCGTGGAAACCTCGCCGTCGGTCGAGCTAGAAGCTGCGTCCGAGCTCGCCGTGCTGCTTACGGACGCGGTGCTCGGCGACGCGGGGGCGTTCGTTTCGGAGGTGGTGCCGCAGCCGCCCAGCAGGGGCAGGGAAAGGGCGCCCGCAAGAAGGGCGGCGGCGATGCCCGAGCGGCACAGGATCGTGCGGCGGGACACGTGGGACGAAGACGTACGTGCCATGTATGATCTCCCTCAGAATCGGAATAAAGGCAGTAACCTGCCTATTCTACCCCTTTGGCCCTGAAACTCCTTTCAGCGTGAGGGTCGTGCCCGCAGACCCCTTTCTCCTCCGTGATTTTCCCGCGCCGCTCGGTGGGCGGTGCGCGCAAAGCCTACTTAGAAGCTACGCTATACAAGCGGAGGAGTCCGGCACGTGGCGCGGCGGCTACGTCGGAGCTTGTCGTGGGGCATGCCGGTACCTCCCGGAAAAGCGTCCACTGTATTGAGGGGAGCCAGACGACAATGGCAGAGGGTTGCGCGTGCACCGGTTCCGCGCTGACCGTCAAGGCGCAGGACGATATGTTCGTGGGCGGATCTGCCGCCCGCAAGATCACTGAGGACATCTACTGGGTGGGCGGCTCCGACAAGCGCCTCGCCCTGTTCGAGAACCACTACCCGCTCGAGCGCGGCGTCTCCTACAACTCGTACGTTGTCGTCGACGACAAGGTTGCGCTCATCGACACGGCTGACAAGGCCGTCGCCGGCCAGTTCTTCGAGAACGTCGACGCCGTGCTCAACGGCCGCGCCATCGACTACGTCGTCGTGAACCACATGGAGCCCGACCACAGCTATGCGCTCGGTCAGGTGCTCGCTCGCTACCCGCAGGCCAAGGTGCTGTGCTCGCCGCTGGCCGCCAAGTTCATCGGCCAGTTCTTCTCGGCCGCCGAGAAGGCGCGCTGCATCACGGTGCTCGAGGGCGACACCGTTGAGCTGGGCAAGCACGAGCTGAGCTTCATCGAGGCCCCGTGGGTGCACTGGCCCGAGGTCATGATGACGTACGACGCCGTGAGCGGCACGCTGTTCTCGGCCGACGCGTTCGGCACGTTCGGCGCGCTCGACGGCAACATCTACGCCGACCAGGTCAACTTCGCTGACGAGTGGCTCGACGACGCCCGCCGCTACTACTGCAACATCGTGGGCAAGTACGGCCCCTACGTGCAGGACGTCCTCAAGAAGGCCGCTGACCTGCAGCTCCAGCGCGTCTGCCCGGCCCACGGCCCCATCTGGCGCACGGACCTCGGCTGGTACATCAACAAGTACAACACGTGGAGCACGTACGAGCCCGAGGACAACGCCGTCGCTGTCTTCTGCGGCTCCATCTACGGCGGCACGGAGAACGCGGCCAACATCCTGGCGTCCAAGCTGTCCGCCGCCGGCGTGCGCGACGTCAAGGTGTACGACGTCTCGAAGACCGACGTCAGCTATCTCGTGGCCGAGGCGTTCCGCTGCAGCCACCTCGTGTTCGCCAGCGTCACGTACAACGACGGCATCTTCACGAAGATGCGCGACCTGCTCGAGGACCTGGCCGACCACCACATGCGCAACCGTCACGTCTCGTTCGTGCAGAACGGCACGTGGCACCCGCACTCGGGCGAGCTCATGCGCGAGCTCGTGGCCGACAAGATGCCCGGCATGACGATGGTGGGTGACGTCGTCACGGTGAAGAGCGCCGTCAACGACTGCGCCATCCAGCAGATCGACGCGCTGGCCGGCGCCATCGCCGCCTCGCTCAAGGGCGACGACTCGCAGGCCACGCAGCTCTCCGAGGCCGCCGTCGACACGGTGAGCGGCGCCACGGCGCACGCCCCGCACGCGCCGGCCACGCCCGAGCCGGAGCCCGCGCCCTCGAAGGCCGTGCAGGCTGACGGCTCCATCGACCCGTCGCAGCTCTCCGAGGCCGACAAGATCAAGCTCGTCATGGGCCTGCCGCTCGGCTCGCTCGGCGGCGACGGCACGCCCGAGAAGGCGGCGGCCAAGTACGTGGCGCCTGTCGAGGAGAAGCGCGAGGCCGCCAAGGTCGACGCCATCTCCGCGGCGACGTCCTGGTTCCCGACGATGCACCACTAGGCCGCTGGGCTCATACAGGCAGCAAAACAACGCGACCCCCGAAGGCCAATCGTACGGCCTTCGGGGGTCGCTCAGTCGAGAGCGCGCCCTTCGGAGGGGGAGCCGTTAGGCGTGCTACTCCTCGACCTCAAACACGGTGCTGGATGCCAGCGGCGAGACGGTGCCGTCCTCGGTGACGGCGCGCACGTCGAGCTTGAACGTGCCCGGCTGCTCGGCCACGTAGTCGAAGTTCCAATACACCCAGCTCTCAGTATCCGACGAGGACGTGTCGAACGACGTCCACGTCTGCCCGCCGTCCAGGGAGAACTCAACGGCCGTGACCTGGGTCCCGCAGTCGTCCGCGTAGCCCTCGAACGAGATCTGGTCGCCGACCTTGAACGTGTCGCGCACGGTGTTCATGACGCTGACCTTGGCGCGCTGGTCGGCATCGGGACCCTCGACCTCGGGCAGCACTTCCTGCGTCGACAGCTCGATGTCGGTGACGGCGCGGGTGAAGTACTTCGCGACCGTGTCGGGGATCCAGACCTGCAGGCGCTCGCCGTCGGAGAACGGCTGGCCGCCGACCTGGTACACGAGCAGAGCGTCCTTGTCCGTCACGTAGGACAGCGGCAGGGGCAGGCCGTAGCCGTCCTTGTCCTTGAACGTGATGGTGTTGGCCTCGGGCGCCACCTCGGTCATCGAGAGGATGTCGGAGACGCGGACACCCTGCACCTGGGCCATCGCGATGGCGGGGCTCATGCCGCACGTGCAGCGCATCTGCTGCGTCTCGGAGTCCATCTGCTCGATCTGGTCGAGGCCGACGGTGTAGACCTTCTTCACGTCGCCGCCGACGTTGAGGTAGTAGCACTCGTGCGACACCTCGTCGAAGGCGTATCCGGGCTTGGCGCACAGCGTCGTCGTCGCGGTGCCGAACAGGTTGAACACGTCGTCGCCGGGCGTGAGCACGTCCTGGGAGAACGAGAACGTGCCGTTGACGTTCGGGATCGTCGCGTACTCGACGGCGTCGCGCTGCACGACCTCGACGGGTGCCGGGGCCTCGTCGGCCATTGCGACGAGCGGGGCGGCAAGGCCTGTGCCCGCAAGAGCGATGCTCGCGCCCATGGTGCAGCTCAGGAGCTTCGTCCCAAGAGTGTTGTTCATGTCGTTACGCCTCCACGTCGCTCTTCGCGGTGACCATTACCTTCTGGGGGTCGACGCTGACCAGGCCGGACTCGGTCGTCGCCCGCACGATGAGCACGTAGCTGCCGTCGGACTCGGGCGTCCAGGTGAAGTGCCAGTACACCCACTGGCGCGGGTCGGTCTGGCCGAGGTCGAACGCGGTCCACGTCTCGCCGCCGTCCATGGAGAACTCGAGCTTCGTCACGGCCTCGTTAAAGGCGTCCGCGTAGCCCTCGAACGTGAACGGCACGCCGGTCTCAATGATCTTGCCCTCGGGGACCTTCAGCACGGTGGCGTTGGGCTTGTTCATGTAGGGGCCCTCGCCGTACGTGTTGAAGCCGTTCATCATCCAGCCGTCCCAGTTCTTCTCCTCGTTCGTCAGCGTGTAGCCCACGACCTGCTTCACGTTGGACTGGGCGTCGCACGCCTCGACCCAGTTGATGCACGGGCTGCCGGAGCTCACGTCGATGGGCTTGCCGCCGATCTCGTAGACGAGGTAGACGTCGCCGAACTTGTCCTCGGGCACGCCGCGGCTGCTGTGCGACATGGCGCTGTTCGTGTGGAACTCGCGGCGGTCGAACAGGACGCCGGTGATGTCCTCGCTCGGGCCGCCGGCCTTCTCGACGAGCCACGTGAGCGGGATGCCCGTGATCTCGACGTTGGAGATGCCGCCGCCACCGGGCATGTTGTCGACGCAGTGGATCTTCGACAGCTTCGTGACAACGGCGCCGTCGGCTTCGGCCTCAGCGATGAGGTCGCCGAGCTTCGCGGTGAACGGCTCGTTGACGAGGCCGTTCATGGTGATCTCCCAGTTGTAGACCGCGTCCTCGGGGAACGACTCGTCGAGCTTGTTCTTGCCCAGGATGGTGATCATGTGGTCGTAGTCGGAGTGGATCCAGTCGTACGTGTACATGTCCTCGGGCGCGACGACTGTGTCCTGGTCGAACTCGAACTCGCCCTGGACGTCGGCGACGTCAACGATGCCGTCGAGGTGGTCGTACTTCACGACGTCCCACAGCTCGACGCCGTTGCCGTTCTCCGTCATGTTGTGGCAACTGTTGCAGTTGCCGTTCATGGCGTCGAACGTCTCGCCGTTGCGCGTGCCGTAGTGGACGGCGTGCAACAGCGTGCCGAACTCGTAGCCGTCGTCGTCGCTGTGGCACAGCATGCACTGGTCGACGGTCGTCCAGCTGCCCAGCGCCTCGTTCCACACGGTCGGGTGCGCGTACTCCATGTTCGACAGCGTGTCGGCGAGGTCGATGTGGCAGGCACCGCAGCCGCGGTGGTCGGCGTCGAGATAGTAGTTGTTGTACGACATGCCGTTCTGGTACGGACGGTTCCAGTGGTAGCCCCGGTACTCGGTGGGCGTGCGCTGAACCTTCGTGCCGTCCTCGAGCGTGCGCACCTCGGGAGCGTACTCGGCGTTGATCTCGTCCTGACGCGCGTTGACCTCTGCGAGGTAGTCGAGTCCCCTCTCGTACTCCTCGGTGTCTTCGATGCTCGTGCGAAGGACGTCGTCCGATCCTGATCCCATTTCGGTGTTCGCGAGTGCGGTCCCGCTGACGAGCAGCGAGCCGGCGAGCATCGCAGAGACTATGGCGACCCTCTTCCTCATGCCCCTTCCCCTTTCTTTGTCCCCCTGCGCAAAGGCGCCTATGGCTCACCACCATACGGTGAGCGGTTATCCCGGCGTATCACCCAAATGTCCTATTTGCTGACCATTGGGGCTATACGCAGGCGTTTTGTCGCCTACAATGCCTGTGCGGGTGCATGGGCTGCGCGGGGTTGTGCATCAAGGGGCGCAGCACTGCGAAACGGGGGAGAGATGACGGCGGCGGGGGATGTGCGGGGGACGAATCGCCTGATGGGGTGGTTTTTGTCCGATCCGCTGGGACGTGCGGGCGGTGCCCTGATCGCGCTGTGCATGGGGCTGAACCTTGTGTGGTGCACGCTCATGGGCCACACGGACGGTTTCACGTCGCTGATGTGGGAGACGCGCCTCGAGGTGAACCCCCGCCTGTTCTTCCTGTTGGGCGTCGCCGTGGCTGGGCTGATCAGCGTGGCGGTGCCGGGCTGGCTGAGGCATGCCGACGCCGTGCTGCGCTTTGCCCTGCCTCTGCTCGGCCTTCTGGGTACGGCGTGCTTTGCCGTCCCCCATCGCTGGGGCGGCCACGATTTCTGCGTGCAGCTCGCCGTCGTCGGATTGCTTGCGACGGGCGTTGTCTACTTCTGGATTCCCGCCCGCTGCGTGCTCGTCACGATGCGAACGCGCGGCGCCGCGTCGGTGCTGGCGTGCCTGACGGGCGCGACGGCCGTCCGGCTGGTTGTGCCCCCGCTCGTGGGGGTGGCCGTCAGCCCGGACGTGCAAGTGGGCATCGCGATGGGGATGCCCGTGCTCGCCTGCGTTGCCTTCGAGCTCGCCTGCGTCTGCCTGCGGCGCGCCGCTGCTCGGGAGCGGGACGCGCGCGAGACGGTTGGGATGGGCGAGGGGAGTGCGGCGCAAGGCATCGAGAGCTTGCGCGCTCGCACGGTGTACGGCATCCCGCAGCGCTCCGACGTGCACGGCGCCGTGGCGGCGTCGCAGGCGGCGACGGCGTACCTGCTGATATTCATCGCGGGCGTCGTGCTGGCCGTGACGCGCAGCACCAGCGTGTTCGGCGAGTGGGGAGACGTGGACGGACATATTTCCGGCGTGCATTCGCTGCTGCTCGTGATTATCGTGCCGCTCGCGTGCACGGTCCTGTTCGCGTATGGCGTCGTAGGCAAGATGGCGCACCGGCCTCTCGCCGTGCGCTTTCAGCCCGCGCTGCTGCTGACGCTCGCCGGTCTGTTCGTGTCGGGCATCCAGCTCGCCCCTGGTGACGGCGGTGTTGTCTTGCTGCTCGTCATCGAGCAGGTGGGCGAGCTGTGGGCGCATCTGCTGTTCTGGCTCATCGTCGCCACGGCGCTCGACGTGGTCGGCCAACCATCCTATCGCGTCATCGGCGCAGGCGGGCTCGTGTACGGTCTGGGCTCTGCCGTGTGGATGACGCTGTTCGGGGAGGGCGAGGCGCGGCCGATGCTCGCCGCCCTGCTCGGCGTGTACGTCCTGGTCACGGTGCTGCTCAGCATTCTGAGCAGCCGCTTTCTGGGCGAGACCCCATTTGGACGCGCCACGGGACCGGTGGCTCCCGCGCTCGCGCCTGCCACTGCGCTTGCCGGCGGGACGAATGCGGCCCAGGATCCCGCTACTGTGGGCTCCATGCTGGACTTCTGCGCCGACCTCGCCGAGCGCTACGGCCTGTCGCCACGCGAGACGGAGGTATTCGTGCTCATGGTGCAGGGGCGCTCGCGCTCGTTCATCCAGGAGGAGCTGTCACTGTCGGGCAACACCGTGAAGACGCATGTCACGCACATCTACGCGAAGATGGGCATCCAGGGCCGCCAGGAGCTCATGGATCTCATCTGGCGGTAGGGCGGGCGTTTCCAAAAAAGCCTGGCAAAGTTAGTCCGATCTCTTGCATTCCGGCCATTACATGTGTACTATGTGAAATACAGAAAGTTACTTGACAGGATGCAAAGACATCCTGCAGAGGCTTTCTGGGCGTTCTTCCGTTGCTCGCATTGACGTGAAGAAAGGGGTGGTCGAGATGACGGGAACAAAGATCGCTCTCGACGAGGGCACTGAGCCCGGCAGTACGGCCGCCGTCGGCGGGGGTTTCCCGCTCTAACGAGATTCGCAGGCGGCGGCGAGATTTTCTCAGCGTGACCGCATGTTGCGCTTTTTAGCATTCCATCAGAGCATCTATCCCGCACTACGAGAGCAGCTGGCTGAATGGGAGCTGAGTCCAAAGTAAGATGATCGGTCTACCTCATGGTACCGAGCGCTAAAGAGGCGAGGGGCGGATCCCCTCAAACTGTCGTACGTTGACAGAGGTTGCACGTTGATATGCCTATGAGCGCGCGTCGCACGCGCTCGCGGGAGCCGGCAGCAGAACGGGTGCGCCGGCCCCCGCTTTTTGTTTGCGGGGTTTTAGGCGCGGGCTATGCGCTAGAGTGGCGGCAGATCTTTCGACCTGGGGAGCTGAGGCCCGATGCCGTGCTGCGACAACCGATTCTGCCGCTCGCTCGAGGATGCTGACCGCGCGGAGCTCTGCCGCATCTGTGCCCGCTCGCACTTCGAGAAAGACGCGCTCTTGCCGCAGGAGCCGTTCGAGGCGCATCTGATGCTCATCGTCTCCGGTGCCCTCACGACTATCAAGGCGGCCAACGGCAAGATGCAGTATCTCTACTGCTCGGGCGACATCATCGGGCACGAGTACCTGTTCAACGAGCGCCGCATCAAGTACACGGGCTATGGCCTGCTCCAGGCGTTTCGCGACCTCGAGGTCGCCTGGTTTCCGACGATGCGCCTGCGGGAGCTGTTTTACGAGCGTCCGGGTATCGCGCGGGCCCTCTACATGAACGTGTCGGTCATGGATAACCGCAAGGCATACTACCGCATTATGGTGTCGCTCGAGGACGCTTACCACGCTGTGCTCTACATGATGCTATACCTGCAGCGCCGCGGCATCTCGACGCCTAGTCACGCTGAGCTCGCCTTTCTCTGCGGCCTGAACCGTGTGACTGTCACACGCGTGCTCAAAGAGATCCTGCGTTCGGAGCCCTATGAGGACTTGCGGGAGTATATGGAAAGCGAGCTCGGGCGCCTGTCGTTTCCCGACTGACGCCAGTCCCGCCTCTTTTTGTAGCCCAGGCTACAGCCCGCTGGGGCCGGTAGCCTGGGCTACATCTTTGTCTCGACCCATTTCGTACTCTGCCTACCGCACTGCGAGGGAGGCTCTGCTCCGGCGTCCGAAAGGATGCAGGGGCGTGGTTGCCCATCGCGCGACACGAGCGAGTATGGAGGAGAGATGGGGGAGAGCGATACCCTGGCGCGCCCGTCGAGGCGCGCGTTTCTGAAGGGTGCGGGCGTTGTTGCGGGCGCCGGCCTGTTCGGTTCGGGCCTGTCCGTCTTTGACGCGAGCGCCTGGCTGGCGCCGGTGCAAGCATCGGCCGACGAGGCCCCGCAGGAGCGGGTCATCTGTACATACCACTCCGCGAACTGCGGCAACCGCTGCGCCATGAGGTGCACGGTGCGTGACGGCCGCCTTGTGCTCATCGAGCCAAACAAGTGGAGCGGGCCCGAGGCGGACCACTCCGTCTGCTGTCTCAAGGGCATCAGCGAGATCCAGCGTACGTACAGCCCCGACCGCATCCAGCGTCCGCTGCGACGCGTGGGGCCGCGTGGCTCGGACGAGTTCGAGGAGATCAGCTGGGACGAGGCCTACCGGACGATCGTCGACGCGTTTTCCAGGGCAAACGAGGAGTATGGCCCTGGCTCCATCCTGTTCGAGTACGGCTCTCCCGTCGAGTATCCCATGCCTAAGCTGCGCGCCTTTCTCGGCGCCTGCTCCGGCATGGTCGACGGCATCGACATGGGCCAGGGCAACGGCATGGACCTCACGACGGGCGAGCGTATGGTCGGCCTGCACATGCACGAGATCACGGACTGGCCCAACTCAAACCTGGTGCTGCTTGTGGGCAACAACTTCCTCGAGACGCAGATGACGGACGCAGACATCTTCTTCCGGGCTAAGGAGGCGGGCACGAAGTTCGTCTGCATCGACCCCATGTTCACGCCGACGGCCCAGCACTGCGACGCGTGGTACTCCATCCGCCCCGGTACGGACGCGGCCCTCTACCTGGGCATGGCGGCCGAGATCATCGAGCAGGGCTACTACGACGAGCAGTTCATCCTCGAGCACAGCACGTTCCCGTTCCTCATCGATCCCGACGACGGAACTCTGCTGAGGGAGAAGACCCCCTCCGAGGGCGATGACGCCGAGTCGAACCCCTTCCTTGTGTGGGACACGGTCACGAAGTCTGCGCGCCCGGCCAACGACGAGAAGGTCGTCCCGGCCCTCGAGGGGACGTACACGGTTGGCGGGAAGAGGTGCGCGACCGTATTCTCGCGGTTCAAGGAGGAGCTCGCCGAGGGAGACACCGTTGCGTGGGCGGCCGAGGAGACCGACATCGACGCCGACGTCATCCGCGAGCTCGCACGACAGTATGCCTGCGACGGCCCGGCCTTCCTCGCGACGGGGTTCGGCGGCATCGACAAGTTCTCCAACGCTGATATCGCGGGCCACGCTGCATCCATCCTGCCGGTTCTCACGGGAAACTTCGGTAACGTTGGTGGCGGGTACGGCTGCGTCAACACGCACCTGGCATGCCACGGCTGGACGCACGGCATCGGTGGCTGGCAACTGCCCGGGCAGTTTGCCGAGACACCCAACACCGTTCAGCCCGTGCTGTACAAGAGCGTCGAGAACAGCGTGCACGTCGTCGTGTGCATCGGCAACAACCTCTATACGGCCATGGGCAACTGGACGACCACGACGAAGTGGCTGGACACGCTCGACCTCGTCGTAACCGTCGACCCGCACTTCAACGACTCGGCGCGCTACTCCGACATCATCCTGCCGGGGACGGGCTGCTTCGAGAGCCGCGAGCCGTACCGCGGCGTCACGGGCACGAAGAACCACATGCTGCTGCAGCGCGCCGTCATCGAGCCGCTGTTCGAGTCCAAGACGGACTACGAGATCGAGCGCGACCTCTGCGAGCTGCTCGGATTTGCCGAGTACCTGCCCGAGAGCCGGGAGGCGGAGCTGCGCGCGGGCTTTGCCCAGGTTGAGGGTGACGAGGCTATGGCAGGCATCACGCTCGACACGCTGGTCGAGAACGACTCCATCATGCGCTTCGACGTGCCGACCGACGTATACGACAAGTACCGCGACCTCCAGTTCGCGACGGACTCGGGCCGGCTTGAGCCGTACCACGCCTCCATGGTGGCGGTGGACCAGGAGCTGCCTCACTACATCCCGCCTGTCGAGGCGTACCGCGACAACCCGCTCGCCGAGAAGTACCCGCTGCAGCTCGGCCAGAAGCACGGGCGGTATCGCGCCCACTCAATGTTCTCCAACTCGACGTGGATCAACCAGATCGAGCCTGCCGGCCTGGTGTACGTCTCCGTCGATGACGCGACGCAGCGAGGCATTGCAAGCGGTGATCGCGTGCGCGTCTTTAACGATCGCGGCTCCATGGAGGGCGTCGCCCGCGTGAGCGGCGCGGTCAGGCCCGGCTCGCTGCTCGTCAACGACGGCTGCTGGACGCGCGAGACGGGCGGACAGGGCATGCCCAACCTCATCAACGACGCGCTGAACGAGCGCGCGGCGCACCTGATTTACGGCGGGAACATGGCGCTGAACGACACGCTCGTCCAGGTCGAGAAGGCGTAGGGGGAAGACATGAGACTTGGAATGGTCATAGATCTCAAGCGGTGCATCGGGTGCCAGACGTGCATGATCAGCTGCAAGGTCAGCAACCGCGTGCCGCAGGGCATGTTCTGGAACCGCGTGGAGAGCACGGCGGAGGATTGCTACGACGGTGCCGTTGGCTCCTGGCCACACCTCAGCAGGACGTATACGCCCATCGCCTGCCAGCACTGCGAGAACCCTGCGTGTGAGCGGGTGTGCCCGACGGGCGCCACTTACGTTGATGACGAGGGGCGCGTCGAGATCGACTATGACCGTTGTATCGGGTGCCGCATGTGCATGGCGGCGTGCCCGTACAACGCGCGCCAGTTCAACTGGTCTGACCCGGCGTATGACCCCGAGTTCGCCTACGGGCGCTCCGACGTGCCCGTTCGACCGCAGGGCGTTGCCGAGAAGTGCACGCTGTGCCGGGAGCGCACCGCCCGGGGCGAACAGCCGATGTGCGTGAGTACCTGCCTGGGACACGCCCGCGTTTTCGGTGACCTCGACGATCCCGACAGCGAGGTGTCTCGCCTGCTCGCGGCGAACAACGCCGTGCAGCTTCTGCCCGAGATGGGGACGAACCCCCACGTCTACTACCTGATGTAAGGATGGGTGCTCATGAATCGCGCATCTCTGGGGAGCAAGACGCTTATGGGTGTCTGCGCGCTCCTGACGCTCATGGCGTTTGGAGCGTGGGTGTTCCAGCAGGTGAACGGCCTGTCCGTCACGGGCATGTCCAACGTCACCTCGTGGGGCCTCTACATCGTCTGCTTCATGTTCTTCGTGGGCCTCTCTGCTGGCGGCCTGATCGTGGCCTCGTCTGCAACGGTGTTCCACATCGAGCGCTTTAAGAGCGTCGCGCTGCCCGCCGTCATCCTCTCGACGGTCTGTATCTGCCTGGCTGGGGCGTTTGTTCTCATCGACCTCGGCGGCATCCAGCGCGTGTGGCGCATGTTTACGGGGCTCAACGTGCGCTCGCCGCTGGCCTGGGACATGGTCGTCATCGTTTGCTACCTCACGATCAATGTCATCTACCTGTACTTCATGTGCGCTCCGCGCGCCAGACGCGACAACGTCAGGTACGTCTCGCGCGTCGCTCTGCCGGTGGCCATCCTCGTCCACACGGTCACGGCGTGGATATTCGGCCTGCAAATCAGCCACGAGGGCTGGCACTCGGCCATCATGGGCCCGCTGTTCGTCGTGTCTGCCATGGACTCGGGACTGGCGCTGCTCATCCTCGTGTTGCTCGGCCTCGAGAGGCGCGGCGCGTTCCACACGGAGAAGGCGCTCATCTCCTCGCTCGCCGGTCTCATGGTCACGTGCCTTGCTGTCGATGCGTACATGATCGGCTGCGAGCTGCTGACGACGGGCTATCCCGGAGGTGAGGGCTTCGAGCGCATCCTGTCCGTCATGCTGAGCGGGCAGACGGCCCCGTTCTTCTGGTTCGAGGTCATCGCGGGCATCCTGGTCCCGTTCTGTATCCTCGTGTTCAAGCGCGGCCGCGAGAACACGGCGCTGGTTGCTCTGTCGAGCGTGCTCATCGTCTGTGGCGTGTTCTGCAAGCGCGTTTGGCTGCTGTTCACGTCGTTCGTGCATCCGAACCTTTCTGGCGCGCCGGGCGTGTCGCTGGGAACGACGGTGGCTCAGGGCGGCGACGCGTGGGCGGTGTTCGCCACGGTAGGGACGTATGCCCCGACGTGGGTGGAGCTTGCCGTTGTCGTTGGCGCCGTGGCGTTTGGTGTGCTGGCGTTCACACTGCTGGCGCGCTGGCTGCTGCCCAAGGCGCGCTAGGGGGCGATCGCTATGTCAGTCGTGTTGCAAGCAGCGGGTGCGAGGGATGTCGTGACGTGCAATAGGCTTGCCCAGGCCTACGCGTTTCTGGGCAACTCGCTGCTGAGTCCCATAAGCGAGACGGGTACATACGGTCTGGATGTCGAGCTTTGGGATCGCTTGCGCGCGCTTGACGATCGCGAGGTCAGCGAGGCTGTGGACGCGATGGTCGCGTTTCTCGAGCGCCATGCGGGGCACGACGTCTCCGAGCTCGTCCGGGAGTGCTCCGTCGAGCACGCCTGGCTGTTCGTTGGGCCGCCGCGACCCCACGTGTACCCTTGGGAGACGCTGGCGCGCTCCGGGGGCGCGGGCCCGGCGTTCGGCTTGCCGGCTCGGTGCCTTGCCGAGCTCATGCGCGAGGACGGGCTGGTGCTGGCGCAGGCAAATCGACAGGCTGAGGATCACATGGGCGTCGAGCTGCTCTACCTGTCAGTGCTGAGCGAGCGTATGGCTCGCTGCCTCGAAGAGGACGATTCGCGGGGTGCCGAGCGGGCTGCGGGACGCCTTCGGGTTCTGCTTGACGGGCACATCCTCGGATGGATCGGCGCGTTTGTGCAGCAGGTTTGCCAGGAGCGTCCCGATGGGTATTATGCGCCGCTCGTGCGCGTTGCCCAGACGCTTGTAGAGAAGCATCGCTCGCTACTGGTGTAACGGGGCGTTTGGGGGCTGCCCGGCGGGCGCAGGCTACCTGCCGGGCGGAGGCTCCTCAGGGGTTGGGCCGCGCGCTCTGATTTGGGATGTGGGCCGCGCGCGGGCGCGGGGCCGGGCCCCGGCCTCCCGGTTCTCGGGATCTTGAACCTCGGGACCCTGAGCCTCCGGATCTCTGGCCAGGTCAATTGTTGCGGTTGTGCGAGGTTTTGCAAAACCCGGGGCTGGAAATGGGCGCGGATTGCGGTTGTGCTAGGTTTGCGCGGCTCTTTCGCGTGCGTGGCGAGGGGATCGTGGAGCCCGCAACCTCCCTACCTGCGGGTTTCTCTGGGCGTCCTGCGCATGCACGGCACATCCGGGTCCGCAAACCTTGCAGAGCCGTAAATTGGGGCCAGTTTCGGTGCCTCTTTTTGCAAAACCTAGCAGAACCGAAAATCAAGGCCACCAGAAAGGCGGCTATCCCCAGCGCCGGCCCCGCGCGTGGCTTGGGACAGCCGAGTCCGCACCTGCGCCTGGTCAAGCGCGGCACAAAAAGCCCCCGCCACCCAGCAGGCGCGGGTGGCGGGGGCTTGGGGAATGCCCTTGGAATCCTGCAGCGCTTTTACGCGAGCGGGCGCTCGGTGGCGGTGCTCAGCGGCTCCTCCTTCTCGGAGCCGAACGCGGTCTCAGCGCGCTTCTTGAAGCAGCTCACGGCGATGATGACGCCGAGCACGAGCAGAAGCACGCCAAAGATGAGCTGCAGCCCCTGCTTGAGGAAGCTGAAGTCCGCCGTCCCGATCGTCGGCACGATGCCGATGAGGATGCTCACGAGCGACACGAACACGACGACGAGCATGAAGCACGCCGGGATGACGAGCATGAGGCCCTTGCGGCCCGTGGCCTTGAGGAACACGGACAGCGCGATGAGCACCATGGCGGCAAGCAGCTGGTTAGCGGAGCCGAACAGCGCCCAGATGTTGTTGTAGCCGCCCAGGGCCAGCAGGAAGCCCGGCACAAGCACGAGCAGCGTGGCGACCCAGCGGCTGCCCAGGAAGCGGCGCACGGGGTTGACGTCGGAGCCGTCGGCCTTCTCGCCGAGGAACAGCTCCTGGAAGCTCATGGCGCCGATGCGGGCCACGGCGTCCAGCGAGGACAGGGCGAGCGTCGACACGGCCATCGTCATGAAGACCTGCGAGAACACGACGGGCAGGCCGAGCTGCTCCATGAACGACGCGACGGACGTGGAGAACACGCTGAACGGCGTGCCTGTGCCGACCTCCGAGTAGTCGCCGCCGGCGGTGGCAACGGCCGCGACGCAGATGAGCGCCAGCGTGGCCACGACGCACTCGAGCACCATGGAGCCGTAACCCACGGGCAGCATGTCGCGCTCGTTGGCGATGGTCTTCGACGACGTGCCCGTGCTCACGAGGCTGTGGAAGCCCGACACGGCGCCGCACGCAATGGTGACGAACAGCACGGGGAACAGCATCTTGGCGCTCGAGCCCTCGCCGAGCACGAAGCCGTTGAACATGTTGAGCTGCAGCGTCGGGTTGTACACGACGACGCCGACGAACGCGAACACGATCATGCCGATCAGCACGATGAAGCACAGGTAGTCACGCGGCTGCTTGAGGTAGGTCATGGGCACGCACGACGCGAAGAACAGGTACACCATGATGGCGATGTCCCACGTGATCTTGTTCGGCGTCTCGATGGGGAACACCATGCCCACGGCAAACGACGCGACGAACAGCACCATGGCGACGAGGAACTTCACGATGCCACGCAGCTGCAGACGCGCGCAGGCGATGCCCATGATGACGGCCGCGACGATGAACGCGATGTTGATCGTGGCCGTGGCGCCGTTGGCGTATGTCGTGGCGTCGTCGCCGGCCTTGGAGACGAACGTGCCGGCCACCATGTCCGTGAACGCGGCGACGACGAGCATCGTGAACAGCCAGCAGAACAGCAGGAACAGACGGCGGCCGTAGCGGCCGATGTACTTCTCGATGAGCAGGCCCATCGACTTGCCCTGGTTGCGCACCGAGGCGTACAGCGCGGTGAAGTCCTGCACGGCGCCGAAGAAGATGCCGCCGACGAGGATCCACAGGAACGCGGGCAACCAGCCGAACACGCAGGCGATGATGGGGCCGGTCACAGGGCCGGCGCCGCAGATGGACGAGAACTGGTGCGCGAACACGGACAGGCGGTCGGAGGGCGCATAGTCCTTGCCATCCTCAAACTGCTTGGCGGGCGTGAGCGCCTTGGGGTCGATGCCCCATGTCTTCTGCAGCCACCGGCCGTACAGAAGATAGCCGGCGGCGAGCACGACGACGGCGATGATGAGCAGTGTCAAGCCATTCATGGAGCTGATCGACCTTCTTTCTTGAGAAGCCTGTGGAACGTTGGCGGAAAACTCTAGCACGCAGAGCTCCATATGCGCAGGGGCATCCGGAAGTTTTTTCCTTCCGGATGCCCCCTCTTTTTTCAAAGATTAAGGTAGGTGGCGGAGAGCCCAACAGAAAGGTCGCGTGGGATACCTGCAGGACGTGGGCCAGCGGCAATTTGCCTGCTAGTCGATGACGACGGCCGTTCCCGACGCCGTGACCATGAGCATGCCGTTGTCCGTACCGAGCACCTCGTAGTCGATGTCGACGCCCACGACGGCGTTGGCGCCGCGATCCGCCGCGCGGTTCTGCATCTCGGCGAGCG
Source organism: Coriobacteriia bacterium (assembly GCA_018368455.1). NCBI lineage: Bacteria > Bacillati > Actinomycetota > Coriobacteriia > Coriobacteriia bacterium. Next base: position 158,185 of record JAGZEG010000006.1, on the reverse strand, counting down.
CCTCTTCGCGGGCATCGGACAGCTCCTTCTCGTAGCCTGCCGAGCGGCCGCCGACGAGGTTGCGCACGCCGGCGAACATGTCGCGGAACATATTGACGCCGGTGATGACCTCGCCGAACACGATGCCCTCGTAGCGGACGATGCGGTGGCCTTCGACGCTTGCGGTGGTGGTGACAACCATGGGAGTTCCTTTCGGTGGGGGAGGGACGCGGGCAGCGCCCACTATTTAGTATAGACGGCGCCGTGCGGGCTCTCAGATTCTTGGCAGCTTGCTTAAAGCGCGGCTCTGCTACAGCGGACGCCCGAACGCAACGGCCGTCTCGTCGGGCCCGAGCTGCTGGCCCTCGTAGTTGATGCCGCGTGTGAGCTCGCAGGCGGGCGTGCCGTCGAGCAGGCCGCTCAGCAGCAGGCGGTACAGCCTCTGGGCGGTGTCGAAGCGGTCGCGGAAGCTGTCCGTGTTCGTCGCGGCGGGGTCGTCGGCGGGCAGGAACGGGTTGGTCCATGGCCGGTGTCCGGGGTTCATCGAGGCGCACGTCTCGTCGAGGTCGCTGCGGTGCGCCAGCGCCTCCATCTGCGAGTGCGGCCGGGCGCGGCGCTCAAGCGTGCCGATGCCGCGCGAGCGCAGCGACCCCGCCGGCTCGATCGTCCGGTAGCACAGACGCATGTCGGCCAGGCCTCCCGCGTAGTCGCCTGGTCGCAGCGGCAGGCTGAACACGCTCAGCGCGCAGTCGGCGAGCAGCGCGCCGCCGGCCCGCTCGGCCTCGACGTCGCCCTCGATGGCGCTGACGGGAGCGACCTGCGCTGTCGTGGTCCCGCGCAGCGCGTGCAGCATGCCGGCGTCGATGTCGCTCTCGATGAGGGCGTGCACCTCGTGGTAGGCGTCGTGCAGCTCGGGGCTGTCGTCGCACAGGGCGAACTCGTGAGCGTATACGTAGGGGTGTGCCGTGCGGTCGAGCGCGTAGTGGCCGAGCAGGCCGCACACGAACGCGAGCCCTGTGTCGCGCGCGCCCATGGGCAGGCGTGACACGCCGGCGCGCAGAGTGTCGAAGCACGCGGCCATGCGCTCGTTGTGCATGCGGTGGCCCATCTCGCGCACGACGGAGCCGCGCGGTGTCGTGACGGCGAAGAAGAACGGGTCGGGCCCTTGGTTGCCCAGCAGGAATGCTGTGCGCTGCGATGCAGTGGCGCGCAGGTGCTCGGGAAGCGCGGGCAGCGCCTCCTCGCCGAACAGGCGGTGCGTGATGAGTGCGGGCATAGGTGCCTCGTTTCGCTGACGGGCCCGCTGCGCCGAATGCGCGCGGGGCAAGCTGAGCTTTCCTATCCTACCCACAGCCGTGCTTTTCCTGACGTCCCGTGCGCCTCGCTCTGCAAGCACTCCGCAAGCTCTCGGCAAGCATCGCTCCCCATTAGCGCCTCTGTTGTAGCGCAGTGGTTGGCAAACGGATACCATAGGCATGATGGGTGCGCTGCGCTCCGCCCGCGGACATCGCGCGCATTTACCGCTGCGCCACCGTTTGTCCCGCGCCACCCGAGGGGAGAATCCCGTGTCCGACCGATCGACCAAACCTGCGGCGCCGCGCACGCATCTCGGCGGCCTCACGACGCTCGAGCGCAACTGGGTGCTCTACGACGTCGCCAACTCGGCGTTCGTGCTGCTGTCCACAGCCGTCGTGCCCATCTATCTCAACGGCCTGCTCGAGGCGGCCGGCCACTCGAACGTCGTGACGTCGTTTGGCTACGCGCAGACGATCGCCTCGCTCGTCGTGGCCATCCTCATGCCGATCCTGGGCTCGCTTGCGGACTTCCAGGGCAAGAAGATCAAGTTCTTCCTCGGCTTCTTCCTGACGGGCCTCGTGTGCTGTGCCGGCATGGCCATGCCGCTGGGTTGGCTCGCCTTCCTCTTTGTGTACGTGCTGGCGACGATCGGTCTCAACTCGTCCATGACGTTCTATGACGCCATGCTCGTCGACGTCACGACTGACGAGCGCATGGACAAGGTGTCTTCGTCGGGCTATGCCTGGGGCTATGTGGGCTCGACGATTCCGTTCCTCGTGTGCCTCGCCGTCATATTCGGCGGCCCGGCTATCGGCATCCCCACGGCGCTGGCGACGCGCATTTCGTTCATCATCACGGCGGCGTGGTGGCTGGCGTTCACGATCCCGCTGGTCAAGAGCTACAAGCAGGTGCACTTCAAGGTGAAGGGCGAGGGGGAACGCACGGGTGCCGGCGCAGCCGTCGCGGCGACGTTCAGGGGCCTGGCTGCGACGATGCGCAAGATCGCGCGCGACAAGACGCTGCTCTACTTCATGGTGGCGTTCTTCTTCTATATCGATGGCGTGCACACGGTCATCGCGATGAGCACGTCGTACGGCACGCAACTCGGCATCGACAGCACACAGCTCGTTCTGGCGCTGCTCGTGACGCAGTTCGTGGCGTTCCCCAGCGCCATTGCCTATGGCAGGCTTGCGGGGCGCTTTGGCACGTGGCGCATGATCGTCATCGCCGTCGTGGCCTACCTGTGCATCGTGTTCTTTGCGGCGTTCTTCCTCAAGACGGCAGCGGAATTCTGGGTGCTGGCCATCGCCGTCGGCCTGTTCCAAGGCGGTATTCAGGCGCTGTCGCGCAGCTACTTCGGCAAGCTCATCCCCAAGGAGAACGCCAATGAGTTCTACGGCTTCTTCGACGTGTTCGGCCGGTATGCCAGCGTGATGGGCACGCTGCTCGTCTCGGTGTTCACGCAGATCACCGGCAACGCAAGCATTGGCGTGCTCTCCATCGCCATCATACTAGGCATCGGACTTGTCTTCCTGCTGCGCATGCCGCGCCCCGCCGCCGGCAAGCCCGGCGCGCGCTAGGCCTTTTGCAGGGCGGCCGGGCTCCGAGAGCTGCCGCGGCGTTACTGGGCGCGGGGAACGGGGCCGTTGGCGTCGGGGCGCAGGCGCGACTCAGCGGCGATGACCTGGCGCATGAGCGGCTTGTCGAACGAGATGACCTCGTCGCCGTTGATGACGTTGCGCGCAACCATGAGGCAGTCGGTGTAGTCGAGCTTCGACGTGCCGAACAGGCGCGACGCCAGGCGGACGACGTCCTCCTCCTCGACGGTGATGTCCTCGAGCAGGCTCGTTATGGCGGCGCTGATGACGGAGCGCGGCACCTGGTACACGTCGCGCAGCGTCACGATCGTCCGGGCGAGGATCTCGGGGAACGTGAACGCGTCTCCCTGGGCTACGATGTCGCGCGCCTTTTTGGAGAGGTGACGGTCGTCGTCGAGCAGGTAGCGCAGCAGCAGCGTCTCATCAACGATTGTCATTGCCATACCTCTTTGCTTCCTTGGCGGACAGCGACCGCACCCACGCGTCGCGCTCCTGGCCGCGCAGGCCCGGGTTCATGTAGAGACGCAGCGCGCCGTACGCCTTGCAGGAGCTGCGCTTCATGGTTGATCGGGGGCGAAACGGCATCTGGTTCTCGACGATGCTCTGAGCCACGAACATGCGCACTGCCTCTGACAGCGAGATACCCATGCTCTTATAGAGGTCTTCCGCCTGCTTTTTCAGGTCCGCGTCAATGCGCACCTGCAGTATCGCGTCCTTTGCCATGCACGTCCGTCCGATCCATCGTTCCAGTGCTGGGCGGCCCTATCGGCCTTTTTCGCCGCTCGAATTTAACACGTGCGCGCGATGCGATGACGGAAGCATTGTCTGCTCCATCTGCCTTTCACTGCCGTATGCCTGCAGCCACGGGGGCCCTGCTCGTCTCGGCAGCCCTAATCCTCCGCGTCCTCGCCGTTGACGCATGCGAGGAACGCTGCTCCGTAGCGAGCGGCCTTGGCCGCGCCGACGCCGGACACCTCGAGCATCTCGTCGTCGGTTGTCGGCCGCTTGCGCGCCATGTCGGCGAGCGTCGCGTTGGAGAACACCAGGTATGCGGGGATGCCGGCCTCGCCGGCAATCCGTCCGCGTAGCGCGCGCAGGCGCTCGAACAGCTCGAGATCGGCCTCGTCCAGGTCGGCGACGCTTGCTTTGCCGCCGTGCGCCCGGTCAGCTCCGCCCGCGCCGTACGTCCCCGAAGCACTGCCGCTGGCCTTGGCCTCCACTCTGGGGAGACGCTTGGGCACGTTGATAGCGAACGCCCGCTTTTCTCGCAGGAACGCCAGGGTCTCGGGCGTTGCGCTCACGACGGGGTACTGTCCCCCGCTCACGGCGAGCAGCCCGGCGTCTACAAGGGCGTCGAGCACGTAGCGGATGCGCTTCGTCGCGACGTCGGCCATGATGCCGTAGGTCGAGAGCTCGTCGAAGTGCTGGTTGAGCACGGCCTGCTCCTTCGAGCCGCGCAGGATGTTTGCGATCATGGCCTTGCCCATGGACCGGCCGCGCTGGCGGAGGCGCAGCACGCACGAGATGATTTTCTGGGCTTCGACGGTGACGTCCTGCGCCTCGAAGTTCGTCGAGCAGTTCGAACAGTGCTCGCAGCGAAATGGCGCGTCGTTCTCGCCGAAGTATCGCAGGATCGTCGAGCGCAGGCAGTCCGTCGTCGTGCAGTACAGCGTCATCTTGCGCAGACGCTCCTCGTCGGCGGCGCGCGTGCGCTGGGCCAGCTCGGGATCAGCGCCGCTCGCGACGTTGTCCTCATAGGACTTTTCGATGAGGAACTGTCGCGTCTGCACGTCTCCCTTGTTGTAGATGAGCAGGCAGTCTGCCGGCGAGCCGTCGCGCCCGGCGCGCCCGGCCTCCTGGTAGTAGCTCTCGAGGTCGCCGGGCATGTTGTAGTGGATGACGAAGCTGACGTTGCTCTTGTCGATACCCATGCCAAACGCGTTTGTCGCCACCATGACGGGGGCACGGTCGAACACGAAGTCCTCCTGGTTTGCGGCGCGCTCCTCAGCCGAAAGCCCGGCGTGGTAGCGCGTCGCGGGCACGCCCTTGTCGCGCAGCAGCTCGCAGACCTCCTCGACGTTCTTGCGTGTCGAGCAGTACACGATGCCGCTCTGGTTGGCATGGGCGCGTACGAGGCGTAGCAGGCAGGCTTTTTTGTCGCGCGGCTCGGGGCGCTCGACGCCGAAGTACAGGTTGGGCCGGTCGAAGCCGGACACCATGACGAAGGGGTCGCGCAGCTCGAGTCCGACGGCGATGTCGGCGCGCACGGCTGCAGTGGCCGTGGCCGTCAGCGCGCACACCTGCGGTCGCTGTGCGCCATCGGCGACGAGGCGCTCGACGAAGCGGGCGATGCCCAGGTAGCTCGGGCGGAAGTCCTGGCCCCACTGCGAGACGCAGTGCGCCTCGTCGACGGCGAGCAGCGGGATGCGCAGGTGCGTGGCGAGCTCGAGAAAGCCGGGGTCCTCCAGGCGCTCGGGCGCCACGTACAGCAGGGACAGATGCCCGGAGCGGGCGCGCGCGAACGTCTCGGAGCGCTGCTCGGCCGAAAGGGCGCTCGTGATGCACGCGGCGGCGACGCCGGCCTGCTCCAGGGCCTGCACCTGGTCGTTCATCAGCGAGATGAGCGGGGAGATGACGACGGTCGTGCCGCCGAGCACCAGGGCCGGCACCTGGTAGACGAGCGACTTGCCCGCGCCGGTGGGCATGACGCCGAGCACGTCTCCGCCGGCGAGCACGCGCTGCACGAGCGTGCCCTGCGCCGGGCGGAAGTCCGCGTACCCGAAGCGCTCGCCCAGCACGCGCCGGGCGCGGTCGAGCAGCGTCGGGTCGCAGATCGTATCGGTGGCGTCGGGCATCGGCGGCTCCTTCGAGTGACATCGAGTCTGACGCTAAGGGTACCCCGGGGCCATGACCGAAATGAGGACGAGCGGCGCGCTCCGCCGGCTGCCAGTGCCTCGAAGGCCGCTCTTTCAGGGGTCTCTCAGGTGCCTCGCACACCTTCTTCATGCCGCACAGGGAAGCGTTTGCTACACTAGCGTTCAGCCATGTCTCTCGACCAGATGTGCCTCGGTGCGTTAGGCGGGGTCATGGCCAGCAGGTGCCAACGCACTACAGTCAATCCCCGTGCCTGCGCTCTTGATTGGAGTCCCTCAGTGCCGCAACACTTCCAGGGCAACGCGCCCCAGGGGCAGCAGATGGCCGGTGCGACGGGCCAGCAGCGCCCGGTGCAGCGCCAGCGCGCCGCCGCCATGGGCAACGTGCCGCCAACCGTCGCCATGCGCCACCTCTCGGTCGTCTATCCCGCCCAGCCCGACAAGCCCGCGCTCGACGACGTGTCCGTCGACATCATGCCGGGCGACTTCTGCTTCCTCGTCGGACACTCCGGCTCGGGCAAGTCTACGTTCATCAAGACGATCATCCGCTCTATTAAGCCTACGAGCGGCAACATCTACGTCGCTGGCCAGGACCTCTCTCGCCTGCGCGACCGCAAGGTGCCGTTCCTGCGCCGTCAGATCGGCTGCGTCTTCCAGGACTACAAGCTGCTGCCCAAGCGCACGGCCTATGAGAACGTGGCCTTCGCGCTCGAGTGCATCGGCAAGTCCAAGAACGTCATCAAGGTCCAGGTGCCCGAGGTGCTGCGCCTCGTCGGCCTCGAGGAGAAGATGGACAAGCTGCCCGACCAGCTTTCCGGCGGCGAGCAGCAGCGCGTCTCTGTGGCGCGCGCCATGGTGAACCGCCCGCCGCTGCTCGTGTGCGACGAGCCTACGGGCAACCTCGACCCGGCCATTTCTCTGGGCATCATGAAGCTTCTCGAGCGCATTAACCGCACGGGCACGACCGTGCTCGTGGCGACGCACGACCGCGAGATGGTCGACTCGATGCGCCGTCGCGTCATCGCTCTGGAGAGCGGCCATATCGTCCGTGACGAGCAGAACGGAGGGTATGGCTACTATGGTGCCCTTTAAGCTTGGCTATTCCGTCAAGGAGGCGGGCAGCCACTTTGCCCGCAACTGGTCCACGAGCCTCGGCGCTGTCGTGACCATCTTCCTGTCGCTGTTCATCATCGGCCTGTTTACGATTGGCAGCCTCATGGTGAACAACATGGTGGGCGACGTCGAGGCGCGCATCACCATCCAGGCCTTCCTGGCTGACGAGGCCGACCAGACCGTTGTCACGCAGCTCCAGGACAGCATGAAGACCTGGGAGGGCGTCGCCGACGTCACGTACAAGACGAAGGAAGAAGCGCTCGAGGACTACCGCAGCACGATGGTGGCCGCCAACGCCGAGGACGCCGTCGCGGCGCTCGACGGGCGCAACCCCATCCCTGCCTCGCTCGTCGTCAAGCTGACCGACGCCGATCAGGCCGAGCAGGTCGCCCAGCGCATCATGTCCGACCCGACGTTCCTGACGGTGTGCGACTCGCCCGACACGCCCTCGGCCTCCGTGCTCTACGGCGCCGAGACGGTCGATCGCCTGCTCACGGTCACGAACATCATCCGCATCGTCATGCTCGCCCTCGTCGTGCTGCTCATCTTCGTGGCGTTCGTGTTCATCAACAACACGATTCGCCTGTCCATCATGGCGCGCCAGGCCGAGATCGGCATCATGCGTCTCGTGGGCGCGTCGAACAGCTTCATTCGCGGGCCGTTCCTCATGGAGGGTGTGCTGCAGGCCCTCATCGGCTACCTGCTCGCCCTGGTCGCGCTCGTGTGCATCAAGGTGTTCCTCATCCCGACGTTCACGAGCAGCCTGTCGTTCCTGAACCTGTCGGTGCCCGAGCTCGCGTACTACGGCGTCTACGCCATCCTGCTCGTGCTCGGCCTGCTCATCGGTCTGCTCGGATCCACGCTCGCTATGCGCCGCTACCTCAGGGTCTAACGGGGCGCTTTCGTGGGCAGGGACTCCGGCTTGCACGGAATCCATGGACGGCTCGACGACCTTCTCGGTCGATCCGCTTCGGCGGGTCGCTCCGGGGAGGGCGGCGAGCCGTCCTCGCGTTCCGGGCGAGATGACAGTGCAAGCGAACAGCAGAATGGCGCAGGCACCACGAGCGAGTTGCCCGTGGTTGGCGGGGGTGCCGACACTACGGGCGAGCTGCCGATCGTGGGCGACGTGCGCTCTGCCGAGGAACCGATTCCGGGCGACGCGGGCGCGACGGGCGTGCTGCCGACGGCCGGCGACCGGGGTGCGGACGTCGAAGACACGGACGCGTTCATGCCCGTGAGAGCCGGCGAAGAAGACGCCGCCGCTGACGATGACGCTCCCGTCCCAGGTGTGCTTGTGTTCCGTCCGAGCCGCCACGGCTCTGCCTCTCCCGACGAAACGGCGGGCGCTGGCGAGTTGGTAGATGTTCCGCCTGCGGGGCGCGCCGAGAAGACCGATGCGTTTCCCCCGGTCGGAGAGGGCTTCTCTGCAGAGGCTACGGGGTCGCTTTCCCGACGCGCTGCTGGCAATGCGGTTGCGCGTGCCTGTCGTAATCTCTTTTCGAGAGGCGCCAAGGCGGAGGGGCCTGCCGATCGTGGCGGAAAAGCGGCGCGCTCTTCCGGGGGAGCCCGGTTCGTGCCGCCGTCCGACCATGCCGGCCTGCGCCGCGCCCTGTGGGGCATCGGGCTGGCGCTCGGAGCTGTCGTGCTTGTCGGCGGGGGTTTCGCGTTGGGGACGCGCTTTGGCGACCAGGTCGTTGACGCGGTGTTTCCCAGCGTTGCGGCCAACCGTCCGCTGCCCGAGGCGCAGACTGTCGAGCTGACGGACGGCTACGACGGCTCGCTATCGCGCCGTGTCTCTGCCGCGGCCGCTGACGTCGTGGCGTACGCGCTAGATGCCCCCTCGCTCGACGAGGTGACGGCGGGCGCGATCACGGGCGTGCTGACGTCGGCAGGAGATATGGACGCCGCGTACCTTACGCAGGAAGAATACGAGCGCTACCAGCGCCTGGCGGCCGGCGTGAGCGTCGGCGTCGGCGCGAGCTTCATCGACGGGCGGGACGGTGCCGTCGTGGCGCTGGTGGGCGAGGGCTCGCCGGCGGACGAGGCGGGGCTCACGCCCGGGGACACTATCGTCGCGGTGAACGGCGAGCGCCGCTCGTGGAGCTCGGCCGAGCTGACGGACGCTCTGGCAGGGGAGGTGGGCGCACAGGTCGAGCTGACCTGGATCGGGCCGGACTCCCAGGCGGCGCAGGAGCCTGCCGGCGCCGACGAGGGCGCTGAGGAGACGACGGCGACGATGTCGCTCGTCGATGACGGGGCCCCGATTGTGGCGTCGCGCCTGGACGGCACGACGGGCATCCTCACGCTGCTGCGCTTTGCGCCGGGAGCGGCGGATCGTCTTGCGTCTGCCATCGACGACCTCGTGCAAGGGGGCGCCACGTCGTTCGTGCTCGACCTGCGCGACAACCCCGGCGGGGAGCTGTCCGAGTTCATCCACGTTGCCTCGCTGTTCATGGAGGGGGGCACGATTGCCACGGCCGCGACGCGCGACGGGGTGGAGCGCCTCGAGGTCACGCCGGGCCTCTACGTGACGGACGCCCCGCTCGTCGTGCTCGTCTCCAACAACACGGCAAGCGCGGCTGAGCTGCTTGCCGGCGCCTTACAGGATCATCAGCGCGCGCTCATCGCCGGTGAGCTGACGCATGGCAAGGGAAGCTCTCAGACGCTGCGCACGTTGTCGTTTGGCGGGGCGCTGTCGTATACGACGGCGACGTACGAGACGCCGGACGGCAACGCCATCCAGCACGAGGGGATCGCGCCCGACCTGCTCGTCGCGCCGGCGAGCCGCACGGAGGAGCGTCTCGCCGCAAGTGCCCAGGGGCAGGCTGACCCACAGCTCACGGCTGCCGTCGGGGCGGCGCTCAGCTGGCAGCAGGGCGGCTCTGTCGCTATCGAAGGGCTGTCGAACGCGCCCGGCCCCCAGCAGGAGGCGTTCGAGCAGGCGCGCACGGCGCTGGAGAGCGCCCGCGAGGAGGCCATCGCAGCTCGCGTCGCAAGCATTTCCGGAAGCGGGGCTGCGCAGGCGGACGCCGACTCGGACGCGACGGCGGAGGGCTCGGTTGCGACCGATGCGACGGCGGCTGCCGCGGAGAATACGCCTGCTGCTGATCCCGCTGCGGTAGACGCCCCCAATGCGGGCGCCGCCGAGGCAAACGCCCCCGATGCGGTCCCAGCCGATCCGGATGAGGGCGTCGCCCTCGACGCCCAAGTTGCCCCCGCCTCGGAAGCCGGCGCCCCCACCCGCACGCTCGCTCTTGACGGGACCCGCTCGTGAGCGCAGCTCGCGCCCGTCGCGGCGGCAGGTCACACCGCCCCTCGACGCGTCCCAAGTCCCGCGCCTTCCTCGGCGGCGTCCTTCGCGTGAACGCGCGCGGCGCTGGCCAGGTCGACACGGCCGAGGGCACGTTCGCCATCCCGTCCCACCGCATCGCCGAGGCCATGGCTGGCGACACGGTGCAGATCCGCCACCTGGGCGCGCGGGAGGGTTCCACGCGTTCGGCATCGGGCCTGCCGCTCGGTGCCGTCGTCGCTGTCATAGAGCGCGCAACGACGACGTTTGCGGGCGTCTACCAGGAAGACGGCCCCCTGCGTGTTCTTGTGCCGCTCGACGATCGCCTCATGCACGACTTCGTGCTCGACGCGGGCGACCGCACGCCCGGCGAGCTCGGCGTCGAGCCTGGGGACGTCGTCACGGCTCGCATCGTGGCTTATCCCACGCGCCGCGAGGCCGGCGTTGCTACGGTCGAGCGCCGCATCGGACAGGCCGACGGCGAGGACGTGCCCGTGGAGTCCGTCATCGCCTCGCATGGGCTGGCCACGGAGTTCTCGTCGGCTGTCCTGGAGGCCGCCGACGCCCTGACGCTCGACGTCGCCGCCGAGCTTGCCGCCGACGGACGCCGCCGTGACATCCGCGATCGCTTCCTCGTGACGGTTGATCCCGCCGACGCGCGCGACTTCGACGATGCCGTCTCCCTCGACGAGCTGCCGGGCGGCGGGTGGCTGCTCGGCGTCCACATTGCCGACGTCTCGCACTACGTGGGCTGGGGCTCGCCCATCGACCTCGCCGCCCGAGAGCGCGCCACGAGCGTCTACCTCGTCGACCGCATGCTGCCGATGCTGCCCGAGCGCCTGAGCACCGACCTGTGCTCGCTGCGTCCCGGCGAAGACCGCCTTGCCATGACGGTCGACCTCGCGCTCGACGCCCGGGGCCGCGTCACGGGCAGCGACATCTACCCCTCGGCCATTCGATCGCGCACCCGCCTGTCCTACGACGAGGTCGACGCCCTGCTCGAGGGCCACGTGCCCGGCGGCCTCAGCGTGGAGGGTCGCGACCTGCTGAGTTTCTTCGCAGGGCTCGACCGCGTGAGCCGCCTGCGCCAGCAGCTGCGCCGGGAGCGGGGAGCCATCGAGTTCGTGACGACGGAGTCCAAGGTCGCACTCGACGACGAGCACCGGCCCGTCGGCGTGCGCGTGCGCCGCAGGACGGCAGCCACGCAGCTTGTCGAGGAGGCCATGCTCGCCGCCAACGAGGCAGTCGCCCGGTACCTTGACGCCGCGAGCGCCCCAGCGGCGTTTCGCGTGCACGAGCCGCCGGCCGCCGACGCGCTTGCCGGCCTTATTGCCCCGCTCGACCAGCTTGGCAGTCTTCCCTCTGAGCGCCGCCTCGGTGTCATGCAGGGCGATCCCTACGCGCTGCAGGCCGTGCTCGACGGCGTGGCGGGCGAGCCTGAAGAGCTCGTCGTGAGCGGCCTCATGCTGCGCGCCATGCGCAAGGCGTCCTACGAGCCACGCAACGAGGGGCACTTCGGCTTGGGCGCGCCAGCGTACTGCCACTTCACGAGCCCCATCCGCCGCTACCCGGACCTCGTCGTGCACCGCAGCCTCAAAGCCCAGCTCAGCGGCAAGATGCGCGGCATGTGGCGCCGCGAGCTCATCGACGCCATGCCCACGGTCTGCCGCCACTCCTCGCGGATGGAACGCGTGGCTGCCGAGGCGGCCGCCGAGAGCCAGGCCTGCAAGATGGCCGAGTATCTGGGCGGCTTCATCGGGCAGGACTTCGCGGGCGTCGTCGTGAGCGTGGCGCCCTACGGCGCGTTCGTGCGGCTCGACGACACGGGTGCCGAGGGCTTACTGCACGTGCGCGAGCTGGCCGAGCATGGCGGTTGGCACGACTTCGACGACGCGACGCGCACGCTCGTGAGCGCCGACACGGGTGATGTCTGGCAGGTGGGGAGGCGCGTTGACGTCGTCGTGGCCGACACCGATCCCATGCACGGGCGCATCGATTTTGCGCTGCCCGACGACCGAGCCCTCTAGCGGCGCTTCGTTGGGGTACAAATACCTGATCTGAAACGTTTGCTTGCGGTGCGCCTGGGATAGGTCCCGGGGCGCCTTTCGAGGAGAGGCACCATGACGCTATTCACGACCGAGCAGCTCGAGCGCGCCGAGAGCTACCTCGCCGATGCCAAGTACGACTACATCCTGCCGGCCTTCGAGGGCCTTGTCGCCGACATGGAGACGTACATCGACGAGAACTGCCCCACGACGGATGCGGTGCAGTGGTTCTCGTTCGACACGCCGTTCGAGCTGCTGACGTACCGTCGCGTCGAGAACGATCCGCGCGAACTCAAGGCAGTTGAGCGCCCGTTTGCCCGCGCCTATGCTGACCTGGCGTTTTGCCAGATCAGCCTCGGCAACTACGAGGATGCCGCCGAGAACCTCAAGAAGGCCGTGCGCTGGAACCCGATGAACTGCTCCTACCGCCTCAACCTCGCCGGCGTGATGCAGCGCCTCGGCGACTACGAGGAGCACCTGCGCATGACGTTCTCCGTGTTTGCGCGCGCCTCGCACTCCACCCACCTCGTGCGCGCCTACGCCAACTTCACGGACTACTTCATGAACTGCGAGCAGTACGAGACGGCAGCGGCGTGCGCCAAGGCCGGCCTGCGCCTGAGCGCGCACGACAAGCACCTGCTCGAGAAGGCGGCGACGCTGCGCGACGAGCATCAGTGCGATCCTCTTGCCCAGGCGGACGAGCTGACGGAGAGCCTGCTCGACGAGCAGGGCATCCCCGAGGGCGCCAACGTCGAGGTCGTGCTGAGCGCCCTGCTGCTTGCGGACATCTCCGGTGCGCGCCACGACATGCAGACGTGTGCCGACATGGCGCAGATCGCCGTTGACCTCGTGGGCCAGGAGCGCGCCACGGCGCTGGCGCACATGGTGAGCGACGCCGCGCAGGAGACATACCCCGAGGAAGGGACCGACGAGCGCGTGAGCTCGGACTTCGACGATCCCAACGCCGCCGCCACGCTCGACGCTGCCGCTGCTGCCGCAAAGGCGGCGCAGGGTGGCGGGGCTACGGCTGCCGAGAAGACGGACGCCTAGCATGGCCGCTCCAAAGACGTATGTGACGGAGGCGGGCCAGCGTGCGTCGGCCGCCGGCAAGGCCGGGGCGGCGCGGGGCAAGGGCGGCGAGCCGTCCATCAAGGTCATCGCCAAGAACCGCACCGCGAGCCATGACTTTTTCATCGACGAGACGTTCGAGGCGGGCCTCGTGCTCACAGGTACGGAGGTGCGCAGCCTGCGCGAGCGCAACTGCCAGATCACGGATGCGTTCGTGCTTATCCGCAACGGCGAGGCGTGGCTGCATGGCGTGCACATCCTGCCGTTCTCGCATGGCACGATCTTCAACGCCAACCCCGACCGCAAGCGCAAGCTGCTGCTGCACAAGCGCCAGATCGAGTATCTCAACTCCAAAGTGACGCAGCAGGGTGCGGCCGTCATCGCGCTTCAGATGTACTTTGACGAGCACAACCGCGTCAAGCTCGAGATTGGGCTCGCGCGCGGCAAGAAGACGTTCGACAAGCGCGCTGACATGGCCAAGCGGGATGCCGACCGCGAGATCCGTCGCGCGCTCAAGGAGCGCAGCCGCGGGTAGAGCGTGTGGAGCGCCCTTGTGTCCGGCTGTGATGGGGGCGTGGCGGGTATACTTAGCAAATAAGAACGATTCCTAATTTCGCGGAGAGGCCGCGAGGGGGATAGAGGAGAGGAGCTCGACATGGCTGACGAGACGAAGACCGAGGGCGCCGAGGAGACGAAGCATCACTTCCGTTGCAACCTGTGCGGCTACGTGTACGAGACGACCGACGAGGAGCTGCCGGCCGACTTCAAGTGCCCGCTGTGTGGCGCCGGCGCGAACATGTTCACGAAGGTCGACTAGGACTCTGCTGCAGGACGGCCGCGCAGGCGCGCGAGCCCGGCGCTCGGTCAGTCCTCGTACCGCAACGTTGGAGGGGCAGGAGTTGCGTTTCCTGAAGATGGGAACGCGCCCCTGCCCCTCCTTGTTGCACTGCGGAATCTCGCGGCGGGCTCGTGCGCCCGCGCGGCCTGCGTCACGCCCTAGGGGTCGGCTGGCTGGGGGAAGGGCTGAGGGCGAGCGGGCGAGTCGGAGGCTCGCGCGGTTTGCATGCGGATGGCGGGAGGATGGCCAGTTTTGTGGGGCGTGTATGGGTCGCGTGCAGACGCTGTCGACGCCACTCCGAGAAGGCGCAGGTCAGACCGGTGCTGCCTGATGAGGACGCCGTGCGCTCTCGCTTCCCGGTCGCGTACACAGTTCACGAGCTGGGTTCTTGGCCAGTTTTAGGGCCGCAGCACGCAAAACGGTCGTTACACGCCGCTCGCTGCGCGTGGAAGACAGACAACTGGCCAGTTCCGGGGGGCGTGTATAGGTCGTGTGCGAACGCTGGCGATGTTCTCCCGGGAAACTGCAGGTCAGCGCGATGCCGCCCGGTAGGGCATAGCTCGTCCCGGGCTCGTCGGCCGCGTATGCAATTCACGAGCGGGATTCCCGGCCACTTTTGGGGCGTCAGCGTGCGAGACGGCCGCCACACGCTCTCCTGCTACACACAGATGGCAGGAGGCTGGCCAGTTCCGGGGGGCGTGTATGGGCCGCACGGGGATAGCGGCGACGCTGCCTGGAGAAACTGCAGGTCAAGGCCAGTGCGCGCCTGGCAGCTCATTGCGCATTCTACCTCCCCGGTTGTGCGCGCGGTTCACGAGCCGGGTTCTTGGCCGGTTTTGGTCCGCCAGCACGCAAGACGGCCGCCGCACGCTTGCCTACTGCGCGCGGCGGCCGAGGTTTCGGGCCATAGAGGTAGCTAACCCGCGGGCGATTACAGACTCAGGAACGCGGCGAGCTCGGCGAGGCGCGCGGACGTTGCCTGCCTGCCCTGCTGGTAGAGGTCGAGCAGCTTGGCGCCATCGTGCTCCATGTTGCCGACCTGCACGGGACGCTCGGGCGCGATGACGAATATCTTCCCGGCAGCTTCGAGCTCCCAGATGCGCTCGCGCTGGGCGTTGTAGCGCTCGTGGCGGTTGAGCAGCGCCTCGAGGTAGTACGGGTAGTCGCCGTACAGCCGACGTGCGGCACTCTCCAGCGACATCGGTCCCTTCTTGTAGGGGCGCTCCTGCGTCAGCACGACGACAGCGCGCTCGACGTCCGGCTTCTGCAGCGCACGCTCCGCCGGCACGGAGTCGCACGTACCGCCATCGAGGTAACGGTGCCCATCGATGTCTACGATCTGCGACACGAGGGGCAGCGAGGCGGAAGCGCGCAGGTAGTCGGTCTGCTCGGGCAGGGAGTCGATGCGCACATAGGCGGGCTGGCCGAACACGACGTCGCTCAGCGTGGCCCACATCGCGGTGGGGGAGTTGTTGAACGTCTCATAGTCGAACGGGTCGAGCTCGTTCTGGACGGTCTCGTAGAGAAACGTCGTGCTCATGATGTTGCCGGTCGTGGCGAGCTGATAGGGGCTCATGTAGCGCCGGTCGTCGCGATAGGCGAGGTTGATGCGGGCCGAGCGACCCACCTGGCGCGAGACGTACGACGAGCCGATGAGCGCGCCGGCCGACACGCCCCATACGCTGGCGAAGCCGTAGATGTTGCGCTCCATGAGCACGTCGAGCGCGCCCGAGGTGAACAGGCCGCGGAAGCCTCCGCCCTCAAGGACGAGTGCCGTATGCTGGATCATGCAGGTCCCCCTTCAAGGTGGTACGCGCCGTGCTGTCGCCATTCGTAGTCTGTTTCCTAAGATACCCCACGAGTGCGGCGAAGATGCGCACGCTCTGTATGTCCGGCAACACAAGGCGCACCTCGGACATGTGGCAGGCTTGACAGAGGCGAGGTGTGCGACCTATAGTCAAATATCCGACCAAAGCTTCTATGCCGTAGTCGGATGCACTTTGAAAGGGTGGAACGCAGCGCCCATGCTTATGGGGGCGACTGGTTTCGACATGGTTGTCCTGAGAGGGGAAGCAGGCCGTGGTCTCCTCGCCACGTTAAACAGGGGTCCTTGTCAAAATAAATGACAAGCCTCAGTACGCCCTCGCTGCTTAATTAGCTAGCGACGTCAACCCGGAGTCCGTCCTCAGCTCCGGTGCGACGCCATTTTTGAGGACTGCTCGCGCGGACGTAGTCGGTATGCCGCGCGCTAAGACCGAACTGACTGGAGCGCCGATCGCCTGACGTCGTGCTTGACGCGCTCGAGACCTGAACGATGTCTGAGCCTGGAGATGCCCCTCAGGGGATGGCTATGGACCGGAGTTCGATTCTCCGCGCCTCCACCATCGCACAACTTATGCGAACTCGTCACCGCGCACCGTGCTTTCTGGCGGCAACGATGGCGGGCTCGCTGCGTTTGAAAGCTCTCCTCATGTGAGGGACCGCTCGGAATCTCGTCAACGCAAAGCAAACGAGCCCGCCACCGAGTGCCACTTTCTTATGGCAGCGATGGCGGGCTCGTTGCACGCGATGCCAGGATGGCGGGCTGGCGCCTACTCTTAAACGTCGTCGGTGTAGTCGAAGGCGTAAAAGAGCTGCTTCCAGCTGTGCTCGAGCGAGGTGAGGTTTTCGGGCGTTCCGGTGGGCCGGGCCTCCCATGCGTCGCCGTTCTTGGTGACGAGGCATTTGACGCTCATCCATGACCATCCGTACGTGTCGTCTTGCGCGACGGCCACGAGTTCGTCTTGGACGAGCTGGGCTAGGCCGGCCCGCAGCGCCTCCTGCGACGTCTCGCCCTGGGCTGTGAGATCGGCGACAACGGCGTCGGCTTTCTCATCGAGTTCGTTGTACAGGCGATGTATGTCGTGCATCTGCACGGGGAAGCTGACCTCTGCCAGTGTGTCGCCGAGGACGGACACCTCGATGCCGTCGGGCTCGTAGAAACCGACGCCGTCGTAAAGGAAGTCCACGACCTCCATCGGGTCGACGCCCAGCTCTGTCAGCGTGCAGGGCTCGACGGCGCCCGTCTCTTCTATCTCGGGGAACTCGCCCTTGAAGTAACCGTCGATGGCCGCAGCGAGCTCCTGCTTGCGCGTGTCGTCCGGGCTGACGAAGTACGCGTCGAACGCCTGCTGGGCTGCCGCAAGCACGGCCTGCTCGTCCTGCTCGGACAGGGCGGCCGGGGCGTCGGAAGCCTGCGAGGCACCATCCGATTCCGCTGAGCTCTCGGACGCCGGGGCGGTAGCAGCTGTCTGCTCCGGGGCACTTGTCGCCTGCCCCGTATCGCCACTTGGCGAGCAGGCGCTCAGCGCCAGCACACATCCCAGGGCCCCGAGGGACAGGGCGCCGTTTCTCACCAGGCGCGTCAGGGGCGAGGCGCCTCCTGTGAGTCCAGGAGACTCGATCGGACGAGGGGTTGTTGCCATGGCAGGTGATGCCTTCCTTCGGGTTGTGGCGTGCCGTGAGTGCGGAACGCGCATGCGGGAACGGGAAAACTCGAGGCAAACGCAAGGGCGCGCGGTCGAGAAGACGAACCTCCTCGGCCGCGCGCCCCATTCTTGCACATTCAACACGCGAGTGTGGGCTGATATCTCGTGCTTACGCTGCGCCGGTCACCACCATGACGTTGCCGGCGACGATCCACGAGCCGTCGCTGTTGATGAGCGTCGCGCCGAGGGCCGTTGCGATAGCCTGGGCCTCGGCCTCATAAGCGGCGTCCTCGTAGACGACGTACGTCGTGCTGCCCGCCGACAGGCCTGCAGCCGCGCCGCCATCGCTGACGTTCGTGTAGCCAAGCGCCGTGATGGCTCCGATCGTGCCGGCGTTGCTGGCGCCGCTGACGTCGCGTACGTCCACCGAGATGCCGGCGTTGCCGACAACCTGCGGCGTCGTTGCGGGCGTGTCCGCTGCCGGGGCGTTTGCGTCCGTCGTCGCACCGGCTGGCGCGGCGGTGCTGCTACTCGTGCTGTCGACGTACGCGCTGCCCGTGGGGTCGCTCGTAGGGTTGTTGCTGTTGATGTCGTCGAGCGGGTCGATGTAGTCGGCATCGACCGCAGGACGCTGGCCAGCGTCGACGGCTGCCATGATCTCCTGCCACTGGGCGTCGCGGTTGATCTCGTATGACGTCCCATTGATGTACTGGTTGTCTGTCGGGTTCATCGTCGAGTAGATGTCGGTGCCCGTGTCCATGCCCCTCATCGTCAGCGCGAGGCCGGCGATCTGGTCGAGCTCGAGGTCGGTCGTCACGTAGTCGGCCAGCGAGTTGATGGCGGCGATCATTGTCGTGGGGCTTGACGAGAGCAGCTTGTTGGCGAGCGCGGCGAGGAACGAGCGCTGGTTGGCGGCGCGGTAGCGGTCGCCGTCGCCCAGGTCGTCGTAGGCGTGACGCGAGCGCGTGAACACGAGCGCGCCCTCGCCGTCGAGCACCTGCACGCCGGCGTCGAGGTGGCCCGGCAGGACGTCGTCGTTGATCTCGTAGGGCACGTTGACCTCGACACCGCCGACCGCGTCGGTGATGGCGGACAGTCCGTCGATGTCCACCGCCGCGAAGTGCGAGATGGGGACGCCGGCAAACTGTGAGACGACCTCGATGACCTTCGAGACGCCGCCCACTGCGTATGCGGCGTTGATCTTCATGTCCTGCCCGTCGATGTTTACGAGCGTGTCGCGGTGGATGGACACGAGCGTGACCTGCTTGTTACCCGGGTCGATGCGTGCGAGGATGATCGTGTCGGCGCGGAACAGCGAGTCACTGTCGCCGTAGCTTTCTGACTCGGGGCCCTCCGTGCGGTTGTAGCTCTTGTCGACGCCGAGCAGCAGCGTGTAGAACGGCGTCGTGTCCTCCCAGTTCGCCGGCAGCTGCGCGTCCTGCTCCGTCAGCGACGCGCTGGCGCGAGCCTTGGCGTCAGCCTGTTGGCTGGCGAGTACGGCGCGCGTGTCGTCGTTGATGCCGCGGTGCATGCGGCTACTGATGGAGCCGATGAAGCCGGCCGCGCCGGCCACGGTGCCGATGAGCGCGACGAGCACGACGGCGAGCACGGCAATGAGCACGATGCGCTTAACCTTCTTGCGCTTGCTCCGCCCCTGGTAGTCGCTCGCATAGCGCTCTCCGCTCGCCTCGCGCGAGTACAGCAGCGAGGGATCTGACGCGCTGTCGGTGTCGCTGTCTGCGGCGAAGTCGGCGCGACGCAGGGGACCGTTGCCAGGTGCGTTGGGGTCGGGGGTCGTGGACATGGGGAGGAGCTCCTTCGTGACTGTGTTTCTCGCTGCGTTTAAGGCGTGCCTTCCGTGTGGCGGCTCTGGTGGAAGGGGTCGTGCGGGCCGTTATCGGCGGGGAGGTGCCAGGTAAGGGGGTATGTCCTCGCCTGAGCAGAGCATCTGCGCCACGCGGGCGCACGTCTGTGACAGGCGCGAGCGCGGCTTGCGCGTGAGCTCGGCGAGCGGGAGATCGGAGGCGCTGACGGGCGCGAAGTGCGTGACGCCCAGGGCGAGTCCTGCGTCGAGCATGGCCTCGTCCATCGTGCCGACGACGGCGATGACGGGCACGCCGGCTGCCTTGCAGCGCTGCGCGACGCCCGAGACGACCTTGCCGTGCAGGCTCTGCGCATCGAAGCAGCCCTCGCCGGTGATGACGCAGTCGGCCTGCGCCACGAGCTCGTCGAAGTGCGCTAGCTCGAGGACGGTCTCGATACCGAGCGTCGGCGTGGCGCCGAAAAACGCCGCCATGCTCGCCCCCATGCCGCCGCCCGCGCCGGCGCAGGGCATGTGGAGCACGTCGATGCCCAGGTCGCGCTCGATGACGCGGCCGAGCGTTGCCAGGTTTGCGTCGAGCTCGTTGACGACGGTGGGTAGCGCACCCTTGCTCGGTCCGAACGTCGCGCTTGTGCCGAGCATGCCGCACAGGGGGTTCGACACGGCGCAGATGGCGCGGATGTCGACGCTGCCCAGCTCGCTTGCCATGTTTGAGGCGTCGATGGACTCGAGCTGGCCCAGCGTGGATCCCGTGGGCGTGAACGGCTCGACATAGCGGTCGAGGAAGCGCACGCCGCACGCCGCGGCCGCGCCGCAGCCACCGTCGTTCGTGCACGAACCTCCCAGGCCGAGCAGGATGCGTGTGCAGCCGCGCCGCGCCGCATCGAGCATGAGCTCGCCGACGCCGTATGTCGTCGTTTTTGCGGGGTTCGCGCCCTCTTTGGCGAGGTGGCGCCCGCACGCTGCCGCCATCTCGATGGCTGCCGTGCCGTTGGAGAGCACGGCGTACGTCGCGCTGACGGGCGTGCCGAGCGGTCCGGTCACGCTGACCTCGACCTGCTCGCCACCAAACACCGCGAGCAGCGCGTCCATCGTGCCGCTGCCTCCGTCGGACAGGGGGATGGCGCGCGTCTGGGCCCCGGGGTAGCCTGCCGAGACACCCTCGGCCATAATGCGGCACGTCTCAAGGGACGAGAGCGTCCCTCTGAAGGAGTCAGGAGCGATCAGAAAGCGCACGGGTGTCACCGCCCTTCGTTCTCGAGAGTCTGCAACCATCCAGTGTACGCCGCCGCTGTCGCGCCCGCCCTACGGGGCACAGGGAGGCGGGCGTTCGTCCCGCAAAACTCCGTAGACTTAAAGCGAAAGTTGAACGAGACGGCTTGGCGCGCACCCCTCGAGATGGCGAGGCGGCGCTAACCCTGTGGCCATGCGAAGCCGCGGGGACTCCGGGAGAGCTACTGCATTACAATGAGATGCATGTGACCATGTGAGCCGGGCGAATCATCGATTGCCGCACGGCTCCGATGCGGGATGGGAGGCGGGCATGGAGCATGCGTGGATGGCCCCCGGTGCCGGTGCGCCGATGGACATGCCTGGCACAACTGCCTCGTTTCCCGCGGCGGAGTCGGCCTCCGCGCGCCCGAGCGCCACTGCACCCATCGGTATATTCGACTCGGGCATGGGCGGGCTGACCGTGGCGCGCGCCATCTCGCGCGAGCTGCCGTTCGAGTCCATCCTCTACGTGGGCGATACGAAGCGCTGTCCCTATGGCGTACGCACGGGAGACGAGATCCGCGGCTTCGTGCGCCAGATCGGCGCGTGGTTCTCCCGCCGCAGCGTCAAGCTCATCGTCATCGCCTGCAATACGGCGACGGCCGCCGCCCTTCCGCTGGCCCAACGCACGTTCGACGTGCCGGTCATCGGCGTCATTGACCCCGGTGCTCGTGCCGCCATCCAGACGACGCAGACGCGGCGGGTCGGCGTTATCGCCACGCCGCTCACGATCGCCTCGGACGCCTACGCCCAGGCCATCCATCGCATCGACGTCGGCGTGAACGTGACGTCGTTGGCAACGCCGCGCTTTGTCCCGCTCGTCGAGGAGGAGCTTGCTACGGGCCGCCACCTGCACGAGGACTGGCGCCGCAACCGCGAGGTCTTCCTGACCGACGAGGTGCGCGCCGTCGTGCGCGAGGATCTGGCGCCGCTCGAGCACTCGGGCATCGACACGCTCGTGCTTGGCTGCACGCACTTCCCGCTGCTCACGCCTGTCATCCGCGAGGTCATGGGGCCCGACGTGTCCATTGTTTCCTCCGCGGAGGAGACGACGCGCAGCGTTGTTGAGACGCTTACGCGCCGCCGTCAGCTTGCGGCGCCCGGCTCGCTCGTGCGCCACCGCTTCGCCACGACGTCCGACGACATCACGACGTTCGCTGCGGCCGGCGGCTTCATATTCGGCCGTCCGCTCGCCTCGATCGAGCACATCGACATCGAGGAACTCGAGTACCTCGACGCCCAGACGCCGCGCGGGTAGGGGCTGTTTTCCGCCTCGCAGCCCGCGTGTAACGACACCAAAAGGAGAGATCGCCCATGCCCAGCACCCCTGCCGACGAGAGCATCCGCCTCAAGCGCAGCTACGAGCGCGCCGAGGACGAGATGCGCCCCGTCACGCTCACCCGCAACGTCATGCCCCATGCCCTGGGCAGCTGCGAGGTGACGTTCGGCGCCACGAAGGTGCTGTGCGCCGCTTCCATCGAGGAGGGTGTGCCCGGGTGGCGCAGTCGCGCGCACGCCGGCTGGATCACGGCCGAGTACGCGATGCTTCCGTGCTCGACGAACACGCGCTCTCGCCGCGAGGGAGACCGCCGCAAGGGCCGCTCCATGGAGATCGAGCGGCTCGTGGGCCGCGCGCTGCGCACGGTTGTCGACCTCAAGGCCATGGGCGAGTACACGGTGACGGTGGACTGCGACGTCATCAACGCCGACGGCGGCACGCGCACGGCGGCCGTGACCGGCGCGTGGGTCGCACTGCACGACGCGCTCATGGCGTGGGTCGACGCGAAGAAGATCGGCCGGCTGCCCATCATCGACCAGGTTGTGGCCGTGTCCGTGGGCATGGTGCACGGTCGCGTTGTGTGCGACCTCGACTACGCCGAGGACTCGCACGCCGAGGTGGACATGAACCTCGTCGTGACGGGCAAGGGCGAGTTCGTCGAGGTGCAGGGCACGGGCGAGCAGACGCCGTTCTCGCGTGCCAAGCTCAACGAGCTGCTCGACGCCTCCGAGAAGAGCATCGCGAACCTGCTGCGCCTCCAGGACGAGTGCGTGGGATGGAGTGACTAGCGATGGCCACAAACGCTGAGGAGCAGGCCGAGCGCACCGTCGTCGTGGCGTCGGGCAACAAGCACAAGATCATCGAGATCGAGGCCATCCTGGGGGCCGTCATGCCCGGGGCGCGCTTCGTGTCCATCAAGGAGCTCGGCGACTTCCCCGATCCCGAGGAAACGGGGGACACGTTCGAGGAGAACGCGTTCATCAAAGCCCAGGCTGCCTACGAGGCGACGGGCCTGCCCGCTGTCGCCGACGACTCCGGCCTCGTCGTGGACGCGCTCGACGGCGCTCCTGGCGTGTACTCGGCGCGCTATGCCGGCGTGCACGGTGACGACGCCGCCAACAATGCCAAGCTGCTGCGCGAGCTCGACGGCGTGCCGGCGGACGAGCGTACGGCGCGCTTCACGAGCTGCGTGGCGTTTGTGGGCGAGGGCGTGCACGCCTGCGGCGTCGGGTGCTGCGAGGGCATGGTGGGCTTCGAGGAGCGCGGTGACGGCGGCTTCGGCTACGATCCGCTGTTCCTGCCCAACGACACGCCCGGCAAGACGATGGCCGAGCTCACGGCCGACGAGAAGAACGCCATCTCGCACCGGTTCCACGCGCTGCAGGATCTCGCGGGCAAGCTGACGGCGTAAGGGCGGCGCGCATCCCTATGCCAGGATGCGCGCCACTTCGTCGGGGTGCTCGGCGAGCAGGGTTGGGAAGAAGACGAGCGGGGCGGGCACCTCGGGGTGCGGGGCGATGAGGTGCTCCATCCACACCATGTCCCACCAGCGGTTATGCTTGAAGCCGCACTTTTCGAAGTGTCCGACCATGCGGTAGCCGCGTCGCTCGTGGAAGCCGACGCTGCCTCCCTGGTCGGGCACGGCAATACAGGCTTCGGCGTTCGTGACGCCTTGGACGGCGAGCAGGTCCTCCAGGGCGTCGAGCAGCCGCGTGCCCACGTGGCGACCGCGGGCCTCGCGCGCGACGTAGATGGACGTTTCGACGGCCCAGTCGTAGGCGGGACGGCCGTGGAAGGGGCTGGCATACGCGTAGCCCAGGATGCGGCTTGCGGAGTCGGCGGGGTCGAACGCGACGACGTAAGGGTGGCGGGCGAGTGTCGTGGCCACGCGCCTCTCGAACTCCTCGATGCTTGGCACGTTGTACTCGAATGTGATGGCCGTCTCGCGCACGTATGGCGCATAGACGTCGAGCAGCGCCTCCGCGTCCGCCGGCGTTGCGACGCGCAGCGCGACGCGTGCGGGCTGCTCCCTTTGAATACCTTGCGGTGCTACGTTACGTGGCTCGACGAGCACGGCTCCTCCTAGCATGTGCAGGTGCCTGATCGGAACAGCGACGATGAGCCCAGCGTACAACGCCTTTGTGATCGTCGCGTTTCGGGGTGAGGCCTCGGGATGTCTCATGCGAGCGCCTAATAATGCCCGCGCCCGACCTGTTTGGCCAAAACTGTCGTGCTTTGCGAGTCCTCAGGGGCCGCTTGGCGCACTGGCGGGAGGAAAACCGCAGGTGGGCTCGGAGCGTCGGGCGGACAGGAGGTCTTTTGAGGCTCGAAAACTGCCTATCGCCTCGCAAAGCAGGGGTGTTTTGACCAGCGGGGCGGGTTTTCGTCCTTCTCTGGGCTGGCGCCACTGCGATGAAGGCTGCGCGGGTGGGCTCGCTGCCCGCGCGCAGCGCGCCCCCGGAGCCGGTTCGTGCTCGTGCGTAGCGATTGCCGTGCGTGACGGTAGGGGCACCGAAAGCCGGGTGCGGACGGCTCATTGCTCACGCCATGGGGATATGTGGCCATGAATCGGATCAGTGTATGCCCGGCCGCGCCGCTTTCGCACGCGGCTTCGGAAAACTGCAGGTCAGAGAGGCACGATTTTCTGGCCGTGAGCGCTGGATCCCAGAGGTGAGATACACAGGCTTTCTTTTTGGCCACGCGGGCGGGATTTGCTCGCAGGCGGGCCCGCACGTATCCCGCGCACCCTGCGTCGCCCCTACAGTGCGTCCGTGTCGAGCCAGACGGTGAACGGGCCGTCGTTTTCGAGGTCGATGCGCATGTGGGCGCCGAACGTGCCCGTCGCTACGGAGCCGAGGTCGCGGCGCACGAGGTCGCAGAAGTACTCGTAGAGGCGCGTCGCCTCGGCGGGGGCGCCGGCGTTCGTGAACGAGGGACGGTTGCCCTTGCGGCAGTCGGCGTAGAGCGTGAACTGGCTGACGACCATGACCTGCCCGCTCACGTCGGCGAGCGCGAGGTTCGTCTTGCCGGCCTCGTCGTCGAATATGCGCAGCTTGGAGATCTTGGACCACAGCTTGTCGGCCTGGGCCTCCGTGTCCTGCTGGCCCACGCCGAGCAGGATGAGAAAGCCTCGCTCGATGGCGCCGGTTTGCTCCCAGGCCCCGGTGTCTTCCGCGGGCGCGCCCTCGCTCAAAGCGGTAACGCGGGCATGGTTGACGCGCTGGATGAGGGCTCGCATGGGGACATCCTTTCGCACTGGCCGAGATGGGCGGCAGGCTCCCCGCCCTCTTGTATCTTTACCGTTAATAAATTACTTTTACAATCTGTATACAACGGGCCTATCGCTAGACTCCCGTTGCGAATGGACACGATAGCACGTCGGACGGTCGCCGCATGCGACCGGAAGCGAGGTGGCGCCGATGGAACGCTGGCAGGCTGACGATCGCAGGGGGAGCGCAGGCATCCCGACGGCGGGCGGAACGTTCTCCCCGGTTCCCGTCTGCCGCGAGGGCATCGGCAGCCTACAGCGCTCCATGACGCCTCAGCCGGTCATCGACGCCGGCTTTGCGAGCTTTGGCGGCGCGGAGATGGACTTCAAGACGGTGCCGAGCGTCATCGAAGCGGCGACGCGCTTGGCCCAGGGCGGCCTGTACGGCTACACGCTTCCGACGGACGGCTACCTCGAGGCCATCACCTGGTGGATGGCCAACGCCCGCAGCTGGGACATCGACCCGGCCTGGATCGTCCCAGCTCAGGGCACGATCTTCTCCGTGGCCGCCATCATCCGTATGGCGACGGACCCCGGTGATGCCATCATCACGCAGACGCCGGTCTACTACCGCTATGAGCAGGCGGCGACGCGCCTGGGCCGCCGCACGGTCCACAACGAGCTGCGTCTCGTGGGCGACCACTACGAGATGGACTTCGACGACCTCGAGCGCCTCATGGCCGATCCTGCCAACAAGGTGCTCGTCATTTGCAACCCGCACAACCCCGTCGGGCGCGTCTGGCCGGCCGACGACCTCGCGCGCGTCGGCGAGATGGCTCAGGCCACGGACACGATTGTCGTGAGTGACGAGATATTCGCCGAGATGACGTTCGACGGCCATCGCACGACGCCGCTCGTGAGCCTGCCGCAGTGCCAGAGCTGCGGCATCACGCTGACGTCGCTGGGCAAGACGTTCGGCCTGACCGGCCTCAACAACGCCAACGCCATCATCGCCGACCCCGAGCTGCGGGCGCGGTTCACGACGCAACGCACGGCCGACCACTTCGGCAGCATCGACCCGCTGGCCTACGCCTGCGTGAAGGGCGCCTACTGCGAGGAAGGGCTCGCCTGGGTGCGCGGCGCGCGCGACTACATCGCACAGAACCGCGCCATCGTGGCCGACGCCCTGGAGCGCGAGCTCTCTCCGGTGAGGCTGTTGCCGACGGAGGGCACGTTTGTGGGCTGGATCGAGTGGCGCGGCCTGAAGCTGGCGGGCGAGGAGCTTGACCGGTTCCTCACGCAGGAGGCCCTGCTTGTGCTCGAGCCGGGCGAGGAGTACGGCGCGGGCTGCGAGCGCTTCTCGCGCATCAACCTGGCGAGCACGCACGAGCAGACGCGCGCGGCCATGGAGCGCCTCGTGGCGGCGATCGGCCGCCTCCGCACCGGCGACGAGGCATAGGGGGACGCATGACTGCAGGCGGCATCGATGCTTCTCGCATCCCCGACGAGACCCTGGACACGACGGGCATGACGCACGACGAGGCGTTTGCCTTCCTCGATCGCGTGGCCCGCGGCCTCGCCCAGACGCTCGGCCCGTTCTGCGAGACGCTCGTGCAGGACGCTACCGACGAGGGCCTCGTCGTGCGCAGCATCTACAACGGCCACGTCTCGGGCCGCTCCGTCGGCTCGACGCTGAGCATCTACGGCGGCGAGACGTCGCAGGAAAGCCCCGAAAACCGCGAGCTCGACCTCGAGGCCGACAGTGTGGGACTGCTCGCGACGGCGCCCGACGGCCGGCATGTCAAGTCGTCCACCTGGACGCTGCACGGGCCGGGCTACGTGCTTGAGCTCGGCATCAACCTGGACATCACGGCCGTGGGGCAGGCGTCCGCCGTGCTGTCCGGCCTGGCGCAGGTGGGCGGCGAGCTGCGCGAGCAGATGCGCTCCCACCCGGCCGCGCCCCAGGAGGCCCAGGGTGTGCTCGACGCCGAGCTCGCGCGCCTGGGCAAGCCGGCCGAGTCGCTCTCGCGCGACGAGCGCGTCCGCCTCGTGCGAGCCCTGCGCGCGGCCGGGTTCTTCGACTTCCAGAAGAGCGTGCCGCTCGTGGCCCGCTGCCTGGGCGTCTCGAAGTGCTCCATCTACAACTACCTGCGCGAATAGGGGACGGAGTCCAAGCGCGTTCACGTACGGCCGGGGCCCTGCGTCCCGCCATTGCGTTTCTGATTTAAAAACAATGTAAACGACCTAAACGATTGGTCAAAGTACGTGCTAGAGTGAGGCATCACGAGAGCGGGACTCCCTGGCAATCGGGGATACCACGGACAGGGGACGGGCCCTATGGGCAGGTATATCGTCAAGCGTCTCATATTCGCCGTTGTGACCATATTCGTCGTCACGACGCTCACGTTCTTCCTGATGAACATGGTGCCCGGCGGCCCGTTCACCTCCGACCGTTTGTCGGACCAGGCCCAGGCGCTCATCCGCCAGAAGTACGGCCTCGATCAGCCCGTCATCGTGCAGTTCGGCGCCTACCTCTCGCAGCTGCTCCACGGCGATCTCGGCACGTCCATCATCAACGCCGGCTACTCCGTCAACCAGATCATTGCCGACAAGTTCCCCGTCTCGTTCAAGCTCGGCATTGTCGCCATCGCGGTGTCGTGCCTCATCGGCATCCCGCTGGGCATCTTGGCTGCCTATAAGCGCGGCACGGTCGTCGACCGCGTCGTGACGGCGCTGTCGAGTCTGTTTGCCTCGCTGCCGGGTTTCGTGCTGGCCGTCGTGCTGCTCTACGCGTTCGGCATGTGGCTGCACGTGCTGCCGACGTCGGGCCTCTCGACGCCGGCGACGTACATCTTGCCGGTGGCGGCCCTATCCGTCGGACCCATCTCCGTGCTGGCGCGCATCACCCGCGCCGGCCTGCTCGACGTGCTGTCCCAGGACTCAACGCGCTTCCTGCGCGCCAAGGGCATGAGCACGCGCGTCGTTCTGTTCAAGCACGCGCTGCGCAACGCCGCCGTGCCCATCATTACGACGCTGGGTCCGCTCGCCGTGGGCATCCTGGTGGGCAACCTCGTCGTCGAGACGGTGTTCTCCATCCCGGGGCTCGGCTCGTACCTCGTGAAGTGCATCAGCCAGCGCGACTACCCCGTCATCATGGGCACGACGATCTTCTACACGGCGTTCATTGTCGTCGTGCTGCTCGTTGTCGACCTGCTGTACTGCGTCATCGACCCGCGCGTTAAGCTGGACGAGGAGTAAGCCATGGCCAAGAAAAGCGATGTCCTGCGGGCCGGGGCGAGCTCTGCGGACGGCGCCTCCCTGCTGGTTGACCCGTCCGCTCCCGGCATCGATCTGGCGGCCGGCGACTTTGCGCCCATCGCCCCGGGCGCCGCGGCCCAGCCCGAGTCGCCCGACGCCCAGCAAGCGCTGTGGCGGCGCATGGCGGCCGTGTTCTTCTCGAACAAGATTGCTGTCGTGGCGCTCGTGCTCTTTGTGGCCGTCGCGCTGTTCGGCTTCGTGGGCCCCCTGTTCACCGACGTGAGCTACGACCAGGTGTTCCGCGGCGAGGAGAAGCTTGCCCCGTGCGCTGCCCACCCGTTCGGCA
This sequence comes from Coriobacteriia bacterium, assembly GCA_018368455.1. Classification (NCBI taxonomy): domain Bacteria; kingdom Bacillati; phylum Actinomycetota; class Coriobacteriia; species Coriobacteriia bacterium. The sequence goes on along the minus strand of JAGZEG010000006.1, from coordinate 129,434 downwards.
CGGACAGCATGGGGCGTGACCTGCTCGTGCGCTGCATGTACGGCGTGCGCATCTCTCTGCTCGTCGGCATCGTCACGGCCGTGGCCGTCCTCGTCATCGGCACGGCGTACGGCGCGGTGTCGGCTTGGTGCGGCGGCAAGGTCGATCTCGTGATGATGCGTCTCGTCGAGATCATCGAGAGCCTGCCGGCTCAGCTCGTTGTGCTGCTGATGGCCATCTCGCTCAAGGCGCCGATCGACAACCTGTTCGACCAGCTGCCGCCGAGCTTCTTCACGCAGATGGGCTCGGGCATGGTGTGCATCCTCATCGCGTTTTCGCTGCTGTACTGGACGGGCATGGCGCGCATCGTGCGCGGGTCCATCTTCCAGCTCAAGAACGAGGGCTACGCCATGGCGGCGCGCTCCATGGGCGCGAAGGGCCCGCGCGTCGTGTGGTCGCACCTGCTGCCCAACAGCATGGACGTCATCATTGTCAACGTGACGCAGTCCATTCGCGGCGCCATATTCGCCGAGGCGTTCCTGAGCTTCATCGGCATGGGCGTATCAGTGCCGATGGCCTCTCTGGGCACGCTCATCAACAACGCGCGCACGGACATGATGCTCTACCCGTACCAGATGATCGAGCCGGTCATCCTCATCTTCGTCATCACTTGGGCGCTCTACGTCATCGGCGACGCCGTGCAGGACGCCCTTGACCCGCGCATGCAGCAGCAGTAGGGGAGGGCGATGACCATGGCGAACGAGACGGAGGCGAGCGTGGGCATGCAGGCGGACGGGCCGCTGCTGCGCGTGCGCGACCTGGGCGTGCGCATTTCCTCGAAGAAGGGGTCGTACCGAGTCGTGGACGGTGTGGGCTTCGACGTGGCCCGCGGCGAGATCCTGGGCATCGTCGGCGAGAGCGGCTGCGGCAAGTCTATGACGATGAGCGCCGTCATGGGCCTGCTGCCCGACAACGCCGCCATCGACGAGGGCACGGTCGAGCTGGACGGTACCGACGTGCGCTCGCTCGACCGGCGCTCCATGGAGCAGCTGCGCGGCGGCCGCATGGCCATGGTGTTCCAGGACCCGATGACGGCGCTCGACCCGCTGTACACCGTTGGCAGCCAGATCGGCGAGGCCATCCGGGCGCACCTGGGGCTGCGTGGCCAGGCGGCGCGCGACGTCGCGATCGACTACCTGCGTCGCGTCGGCCTGTCCGAGCCGGAGAAGCGCCTGAAGCAGTACCCGTTCGAGCTGTCGGGTGGCATGCGCCAGCGCGTCATCATCGCCATCGCTCTGTGCTGCCGGCCTGACCTGCTCATCTGCGACGAGCCGACGACGGCTCTCGACGTCACGATCCAGGCGCGCATTCTCGACCTCATCCGCGAGCTGCACGAGGAGCTCGGTGGGGCCGTTGTGTTCATCAGCCACAACATGGGCGTCATCGCGAGCCTGTGCGACCGCGTGCTCGTGATGTACGCGGGCCGAGTCGTCGAGCGCGGCACGGTGTGGCAGCTGTTCAACGAGACGGCGCATCCCTACACGAAGGGCCTGCTGACGTGCGTGCCCTCGCTGGACGGCGAGCGCAGTGCCCCGCTCGTGCCCATCCCGGGCACGGTGGGCAACCCGCGCACCAGACCGGTGGGCTGCCCGTTCGCGCCTCGCTGCGGGCGTGCCATGGCCGTGTGCCTACGCGCCTGCCCGCCCGAGTTCGACCTGGGAGCTGGCCATGGCTGTGCGTGCTGGCTGGCCTGTGACGCCGCAAAGGAGGCGCATGAGCATGGCGAGCGATAAGGCTGCCGCCGAGACGGGCGCGAAGGCCGTCGATTCCGAGGGCCTCGTGCCGCTGCTGCGCGTGCGCGACCTGTGCCAGGCGTTCCCGATGCGCGTGGGCGGGCGCAAGCGCCCCGTTCCCGTCGTCGAGGGCGTGTCGTTCGACGTCGCGCCCGGCGAGTCGCTCGGCCTCGTGGGTGAGAGCGGCTGCGGCAAGACGACGGTCGGTCGTTCCATCATGCACCTCTACGAGCCGACGTCGGGCACGGTCGAGCTGAACGGCGTGCCGGTGACGCGCCACACGGCGCGCGAGGCCTACCGCTCCATGCAGATGGTGTTCCAGGATCCCTACACCTCGCTCGATCCGCGCAAGACGATCGCGGCCATCGTCGAGGAGCCGCTGCGCATCCAGAAGGTCGGCGACCGCGCGTCGCGCCGCGAGAAGGCGGCGCGCGCCGTGCAGCTCGTGGGCCTTGAGCCTGCGACGCTCGAGCGCTATCCGTTCTCGCTGTCGGGTGGCCAGCGCCAGCGCGTCGCCATCGCCCGCGCGCTCGTGAGCGACCCCAAGTTCGTCATCTGCGACGAGGCCGTGTCGGCGCTCGACGTCTCCGTGCAGGCCCAGGTGCTCAACATCCTCGTGGACCTGCAGCGTCGCCTCGGCCTGTCCTACCTGTTCATCAGCCACGACCTCGCCGTCGTGCGCCACGTGTGCGAGCGCATCGCCGTCATGTACCTCGGCCGCCTCGTCGAGGTCGCGCCGACCGACGAGCTGTTCTCCCGCCCGCGCCATCCCTACGTCGAGGCGCTGCTGTCGGCCATCCCCGTGCCCGACCCCGCGCGGGCTCGCACGAGCCGTCGCATCACGCTCGAGGGTGAGTTGCCCGCGCTGACGAACCTGCCGGCGGGCTGCGTGTTCTCGACGCGCTGCCCCTACGCGCAGGAGCGCTGCCACACGCAGCGCCCCCAGCTCGAGGAGGTCGCTCCGGGGCACACGTGCGCCTGCTTGCGCTGGCGCGAGCTGCAGCTCTCCGGCGTGGCCGAGCTCGGCATCGCCGCAGGCCCTGCGGACGCCCCCGCATCACCTGCTCCCCGGTAGTCAGCTGGCGGGCGCCCCCGAGGCCCCGCCCTATCGAAAGGACTCCCTATGAACCGCGCCACCTCTCCCTGCTCGCCCGATCGGCCGGCTCCCACCGCCGCCGGCATGACGCGCCGCGCCGCGCTTGGCCTTGCGGCCGCTGCTGGCGTCGTCGCGCTGACCGGCTGCTCCAACGACGCCAACAACGGCGGGGCCGCCTCCTCGGCCGCTGACGCCGGCGCGTCCTCGGCGCCTGCCTCCGGCGCCAAGGAGCTCACGGTTTTCGTCGTCTCCTCGCTGGCGACGCTCGACCCGCAGAACGACGCGAACTCCGACGACCAGGACATCACCGGCCTACTCGGCGAGGGCCTCTACCGCCTCGACTCCGACGGCACGACGGCCGTCCCCGCTATCGCCGAGAGCCGCGAGGTCTCCGACGACGGCCTCACGTACACGTTCAAGCTCAAGAGCGGCGTGAAGTGGCAGGACGGCCAGGACGTGACGGCCGAGCAGTTTGTCGAGGGCCTGCGCCGCTTCTACGACCCGGCCACCGCCTCCGAGAACGCCAACACGTACTTCTCGTACGTCGAAGGCTCGGCCGACGTTTACAACGGCGAGAAGGATCCCTCGACGCTGTCCGTCAGCGCCCCTGACGACACGACGCTCGAGCTCACGGTCGCCACGGTGCTGCCCGAGCCCACGGTGCTCGCCTTCCTGAGCAGCGCGCCGGCCTACCCCATCCGCACGGACAAGATCGAGGAGGGCGGCGACGGCTGGTCGACGAACCCCGAGACGCACCTGTCGTGCGGCCCTTACAAGCTCGAGCAGTACGCCCCTGACGAGAAGGTTGTCCTGACGCGTAACGACGCCTACACCGGCGACGCCCCCGCCGAGGCCGACACGATCACGTTCCGCCTGTTCGCCGACTCCTCCGCCGCCGACGTGGCCATGGGCAACGGCGAGCTCGCGTTCTACAAGTACGCCTCCGACGCGCTCATCGCGCAGATGGACGGCAAGGCGCAGGTCAACGTCAGCGAGACGTTCGGCACGGCCGTGCTCTACATGAACAACGGCGCCGCCCCGCTCGACGACCCGAAGGTGCGCGAGGCCGTGTTCCGCGCCATCGACCCGACCTACGCCAACGAGACGCTCGAGAGCGGTCGCGCGACGGTGGCCAAGGGCCTGGCCGGCGACGTGTTCTCCGACCCGACGGGCGTGTCGTTCCGCGAGAACTCGCAGATCATCGACGACTTCTCCGACGACGAGCTGCAGAAGGCCAAGGACCTGCTCAAGGAGGCCGGCTACGAGAACGGCGAGGGCCTGCCCTCCATGGCGTTCATCACGACGAGCACGACGATGGGCACGAAGCGCGCCGAGTTCTTCCAGGCCATGCTCAAGGACAACCTGGGCATCCAGGTGGACGTCGAGGCGTATGACATCCCGACGTACCTGGACAAGCTGACGTCGGGCCAGTTTGCCTTTGCGTTCGCGAACACGTCGGTGAGCTGCGACAACGTCATCGAGCTGTTCCAGAACTTCGAGGGCTCGTCCAACAACTACGGCATCAAGGTCGACGACTTCGACGACCTGCTTGCCCGCGCCTCGACGGAGTCCGACCCCCAGACGCAGGCTGACCTGTTGCACGACGCCGAGAAGGCGCTCGTGAGCGAGGCGTTCGCCATCCGTCCGGTCACGTACTCCTACCAGGTGAGCCTCGTGTCCAACGACGTCGAGAACCTCGTGATGTGCGGCACGGGCAACGTGCTGTTCAACTTCATGACGCTCAAGAGCTGGGCGTAGGAAGATTTGTGACGTGGGGGCGCCCGGGCTGTCAGCTCGGGTGCCCCCACGCGTTTGTGCGGGACGTGGCAGCGCCGGTGACGGGATGGCGGCTCTGGGCGGGATGGCGATGCGGAAAGGCGGGCGAGGCTCGTGGGCGACAAGCGGGTGCTGACGTTTGACGAGGAGTCGGTCTATCCGGCGCTGGGCGTGCCCCTGCGCAGGGGTGCCGACTTCGCCGAGGTGTTCTTCGAGGACAAGGCGGAGACGCGCATAGACAGCGACGGCGAGCGGGTGTGCGCCGCCTCGCTCACGCACATGCGCGGCGCGGGGCTCTACCTGCTGAGCGGGCAGGACACGCGCTACGGCTACACGAACGACGCCTCGTCCGCCGGCATCTCCGCGCTGGCCGACGACATCTCGAGCGCGCTGGCCTGGGACAGCCCGGCCCCGGCGCGCGAGCCGCTCGAGCTGGGGGAGGCCCGCGCCGTGCCCTCGCCCAACGCCATCGCGCTCGACCCCACGGACGTGCCGCTCGAGCGCAAGAAGGCCGTGCTGCTCGACATCTGCCGGCGCGCGCGGGGCTTTGACGCCCGCATCGTCGACGCACACGCCGACTACCAGGACCGCGTGCAGAACGTCGCCGTGCTCAACTCCGAGGGCTTGCTCACGCGTGAGCGCCGCGTCATCACGACGCTGCGGCTCTACGTGACGGCGGCCGAGGACGGGCGCAGCAACGCGAACTGGTCGAACTACTCCATGGCGGCGGGCTTCGAGTGCCTCGAGGACGAGGGGCGCCGCGCGGCCATGGTGGCAAAGACGTGCGGCGCGGCGCTGAACGGCCTGCGTGCCGTGAGCGTGGCCCCCGAGGTCATGCCCGTCGTCGTCGACAGCGGCACCTTCATCCACGAGGACTGCGGCCACCCGCTCGAGAGCACGCACCTGGCCGGTGGCGCGTCGGTGTTCTACGGCAAGATCGGCCAGCGCGTCGCCTCGCCGCTCGTGACGATCCTCGACGACGGCACGCAGAGCGGCCTGTGCGGCTCGGCCGCCATCAGCGACGAGGGCGTGGCGTCGGCCCCCAACCTGCTCATCGAGGACGGCGTCCTGCGCGGCTACATGGTCGACCGCCTGGGGTCGCGCCAGCTCGGCATGGCCCAGACGGCGGCGGGCCGGCGCCAGGACTACCGCTTTGCCCCGGTTGCCCGCATGACGAACACGTACATGCGCGCTGGCACGACGCCTAACGACAGCATCATCCCGAGCGTGTCGCACGGCCTGTACGTCAGCGAGGTCGGGGGCGGCAACGTCAACCCGACGACGGGCAACTTCAACTTCCTGGTCGCCTCGGGCTACCTCATCGAGAACGGCGAGCTGACGTACCCCATCGCGAACATCAACCTGTCGGGCCAGAGCATCGACGCCCTCATGCGCGTCGCGGCCGTGGGCGACACGTACCACCCCGACGACGGCTCGCTGTGCGGGGCCGACTCGGGCCTCATCTACGTCACTGCCTACATGCCGCGCGTGCTCATCGACGGCATGCTCGTCGGTTAGGAGGCGGGCATGGCCCAGGGAAAGACGAGCATCGGCTCGGCACAGGCTGAGGGTACGACGGGCGAGCTGCGAACGGAGGGCGTGATGGGCGTGGGAGCGGTGGCGGGTGAACTAGAGCGGCTCGCGGGCTGCTATGCCGACCAGGTCGAGGGCTTCGAGCTGGACGAAGAGCGCTCCCGGCTGTTCGAGAAGATCGCGACGCCGGGCGGGACGTCAGGCACGACGTTCGCGCTGAGCCAGCGGCTGCTGCGCACGGCGGGACGGCGCGTCGTGTCCGTGCGCACGGAGGACCCCGAGGAGAGCATCGAGGCCCTGGCAGCGCGCGCTGTCGACCTGGCGGCGTGCGTCGACGAGTCCGTGCCAGCAGGCCTGCTCGGGCCGGAGGACGGCGACGGGGCGGCGCCTGCGAGTGCGGGCGCTTGCGACGCAGGGCTCGCGGACGCGTGCGAGCCGGATCTCCCCGCGCCCGACGCCGCCATGGACGCGACCGCCCGCCGGGGGCTCGACCTGCTGCTCGCGGCCGCGGGCGACCCCATGGAGCCGGCGTGCGCCGTGCGCCACTACGCCGAGGGGCATGCGATTACGAACTCGCGGGGCCTGCAGCGCCGTGGCGCGGCCGAGCACTACCAGGCGCGCATGAGCTACATCGCGCGCGGCGCCACCGAGATGCACGACGTCACGTGTCGCGCCTACGCCCCGAGTCTGGACGAGCTCGACCTTGAGGCGCTGGCTCGCCGTACGGCGCTCATGGCCACGGCGTCGCTCGACGGCGTCGAGCTGGCGAGTGGCACGTATCCCGTCGTGTTCTCCGGCCAGGTCATGTGCCAGATGCTCATGGGTTTCTGGCAGCTGTTCTCGGCGCAGAAGGTCGCGACGGGGCAAAGCCTGCTGGCTGGCAGGATCGGCCAGCGCATCGCCTCGCCGCAGCTGACGATCGTCGACGAGGCGTGCGTGCCCGGCGGCGGCGCCAAGCTGGGTTTCGACGTCCAGGGCGCCGCCAAGTCCCGCACGCTCGTCGTGGACGCCGGCGTGTTCGTTACCCCGCTGTCCGACCTGGCGTGGGCCGGCCGGCTCGGGTTGCCGGCGAGCAGCGGAAACGCGGCGCGCCGCGACACGCTGGGGCGCATCGTGCCCAACGACGTGACCATCGCGCCGAGCAACCTGTGCGTGTGGCCGACCGAAGGTGCGGGTCTGCCGTTTGACGAGCTACTCGCACAGGTGGGCGACGGCATCTACCTCACGGACATCGGCGACATCTACCACAGCTTCAACCTTGCGTCCGGCGGCGTCTCGGCGCCCTGTCGAGGCGCGTTCATCCGCGATGGGAAGCTCGCGGGCGGCATCCGCTCCTGTTCGCTGTCCGACAACCTGACGTCGCTGTTCGAGCACGTGGCTGCTGTGGGCGCCGACATGACGTTCGTCGACCTCGAGGACCTCAACGCCTACTACACCGGTGCGCCCGACGTGTTCGTCTCCGAGGTGCGCCTCGTCGGGACTGGCGCGTAGGGCTGCGCTTGGGCGGAATGCGCATCCGTGTGCATCCCGCGAATTCCGAAAGGCAAGTGGGGCACTCTCAAAGTTAGGGAACAATACCCGCAAGCAAGAAAGGGCGAGCGGCGCTTTTTCGGGCTGCCTGTCTGCACATACGTTCATGCCACGAGGGAGAGGAACCCACTATGGCCGAGGTTAAGTTCTATCGCTGCAATCACTGCGGCAACATCGTCGTGATGGTCAAGGACGCCGGCGTCAATCCCGTGTGCTGCGGCGAGAAGATGGAGCTGCTCGTCGCCGGCTCCACCGACGCTGCCACCGAGAAGCACGTGCCCGTCGTGACGCCCGTCCACAACGGCCACGCCATCGAGGTTACCGTCGGCTCCGTCGCCCACCCCATGCTCGAGGAGCACTCCATCGAGTGGATCGCACTCGTCGCTGAGGATCGCACGGAGATCCACTACCTCAAGCCCGGCGAGGAGCCCAAGACCGTCTTCGCCGGCGTTGAGCACGGCACCGTCTACGAGTACTGCAATCTGCACGGTCTGTGGAAGGCGGATTTTTAATCGGGGACTGTAGCACCCCACCTACTGCGTTGGGCCGCCCCTTACGTAGCGTTTAGTACGCTGCGGGGGCGGCCCGCCTTGTATCTGGGGCACTACAGCCCCGATTACCCATAGGAGCGGCAACCACAGCACGGCATCTACTGCGTTGGACCGGGGCTTACGTAGCGTTAGTACGCTACGCCCCGGTCCGCCTTGTATCTGCCGCACTGTGGCACCGCTTAACGAAGTAGGGAATTGTGCGAGAATTTGTTGGGCTGCCCTGCGGCGTTTAGCGCGCTGCGGGGCGGCTTACTTCATATCTGGGGCATTACGCCGCAGTCCCGATTGCCCATGATGAGCGGCAGCCGCTGCACTCCATCTGCGGCGTTGGACTGGGCCTGCCGAGGTCGGGCAGTCTCTTCGGTTGTGCTAGGTTTTGTAAAACCTGAGCCTGGAAATGGGCGCGGATTGCGGCTGTGCGAGGTTTGCGCGGCTTTTTTGCGCGCAAGGCGAAGGGGTCTCAACCTGAGCACCCCTCCTACCTGCGGTTTTCCTGGGTGCCTCACGCGTGCATGACAAAACCGGGCCCGCAAACCTCGCACAGCCGCAAATCGGGGACAATTTCGCTGCCCACTTTTACAAAACCTAGCACAACCGAAAAAGGGGCCCACAAGACGAGGCCGTGTGGGGCCGCGCACGCCCTGGCCGGCGGCTTCGGGGTAGGTCGTGCTATCCGGGGGCTGGGCGCGCCCTAGCCGCTGGTTCCGGGGGAGACCGAGTCGCCCGGGGGAACCGGGGCGCACCCTGGCTAGCGGCTTCATGAGGAGCCGGGCCGTCCGGGGCGTCTCGTGTGGCGGGTCGCGCCACCTCGCGTGATGGGCTCCCCGCGTCTTCCCGTATGTGAGCGGTCGGCATTTCTTGTGGCCGACACACACATGACTCGATGGGCCGCTATGCTACGTCCCGCTTGGGCGTCGGACGCCATCGGTGGCGCGTCCGTCACGCCGCAGGCCAGACCACAGAAAGGTGCACGTCCTATGCGTATTGCGCTCGCGCAGCTCAACTCGATCCCGGGAGACTTCTCCGGCACGGTGCGCCACATGCTCTCCTATGCCGAGCGCGCCGCCCGCCTGGGCGCAGACGTCGTCATCTTCCCGACGACAATCCTGAGCGGCACCTATCCCGTGGGTATCAGCGAGTCCACCTCCTTCGAGCTCGACATGCTTGACGCCCTCGAGGACTTCGCCGCTCGCACGCCCATCTCTGCGGTCGTTCCCGCCTACGTCTTCGACGGCGACGCCGGCTACACGGAGGTCTTCCTGTGCGCGGACGGGGCTGCGGGCCCTCTGCGCCTGCGCGAGATGGGGCGCTCTGGCGAGGACGCCCGCATCGACGAGACGGTCGCCCAGGCGCACATCGCCGGCGCCAGCATACAGTTCGTTGTCGGCGACACGGGCCTGTCCGCGCGAGACGCCGCCGTTGACGTGACCGTCGTGCTGTCGGCGCTGCCGTTCTGCGACGAGGACTCCTCGACGCTGCTGGCACCCGGCCTGGGCGACAGCTCGCTGCAGGGCCTCGTCGCCGAGTGCCCCTGCGCGATCGCGATGTTGCAGGGCGTCGGCGGCTACGACGACACCGTGCTCGCCGGCGGGAGCTTCGCCGCCTCTGCGGAAGGCTCCATCCTCGCGGCGTGCCCGAGCTTCGAGGAAGCGCTTGTCACGTTCGACATCGAGCCCACGCTCTCCGACGACGCCGCGGGCGACTCTGCCTTTGCGCCGCTCGCGACGAAGGAGACGCTCCCGAATCCGCACCTGACGACGGAGCCGGTGCTCGTGGGCGGCCCCGAGGGCGCGCGCTCGGCGGCGTTCCCCACGCTGACGGTGGTCCCCCGCGAGGAGGCGCGCCCATCTGGCGACTCCGGCGTCGCGATGCTCGTGGGCGTGCCGGTCGAGGAAGTCCCGGCCCTCTCCGAGCCGGCTCGTACGGGCCTGCTTTGGAAGGCCCTGACGCTCTCCGTGCGCGACTACGTGCGCAAGTGCGGCTTTTCCGACGTCATCGTTGGCTTGTCGGGCGGCATTGACTCCTCGGTCGTCGCGGCGCTTGCTGTCGACGCGCTCGGCCCCGAACACGTGCTGGGCATCCTGATGCCGGGGCCCTACTCGAGCGAGGGCTCGGTTGCCGACGCCACGGCGCTCGCCGAGAACCTGGGCATCGCAACGCATACCGTGTCCATCGCCGGTCTGTACGACAAGGCAGCCGCCTTGTTCTCCGAGGCGCTTGGCGCGCCGTTCGAGGGCGTCGCGGCAGAGAACCTGCAGGCCCGTCTACGCGGAACGACGCTGATGTCACTGGCCAACGCGCGTTGCGCACTCGTGCTCAACACGGGCAACAAGTCCGAGTCCGGCATGGGCTACTCGACGCTGTACGGCGACACGGTAGGGGCGTTTGCCCCGCTTGCCGACGTGTACAAAGGCCGCGTGTACGACCTGGCGCGCTGGCGCAACGCGGGCAGCGTCGGGCCAGCCATCCCGGAGAACGTGCTCGTCAAGGCGCCCTCGGCCGAGCTCTCTGCCGGTCAGACGGACGAGGGCTCGTTCGGCGTGAGCTACCCGGACATCGACAAGATCCTGACGATGCACGTCGAGCGCGGCATGAGTGCCGCCGACATCGTGGGCGCAGGCATCGACGCCGCGTCGGTGCAGCGCGTGCTCGATGCCTGTCGCGTCGCCGAGTTCAAGCGCCGCCAGGAGCCGATGGGGCCGGTCGTCTCGCTGAAGCCGTTCGTCGATCGCGCCTGGCCGGTCGTTCTGGGCTGGCGCGACAGGGCGGTGCGTCCGGCTGAGGGAGAGGCGCCGGGGCAGGAGGAGGACGCCGCGCTCTTCAGCGAGCTGATGTCCGCGCCAGAGGGCCAGGACATCGACGTGGGCAAGGTCCTGCTTGCCCTGGCGCGCGAGGCGAACCCCGTCCCCGACCGGCTCGACGCCATGCTCGGGCGCCTCGTCCATCGCGACCAGGTCGTGGGCATGCTGGGCGACGTCGCATATGGCGCGTCGATCTCCGGCCAGGGCCCCGACATGGACAGCGCTCTGGGCCTGCCGCTCTTCTCGAAGAACTGATGCGGGTAATCCAGCGGGGTGTCGTCCGGATCTGGGAAGGGGGCCCGCGTGAAGAGCGGTGATCTCGCGCGCATGGCCGGCGTGAGCGTGCGTGCGCTGCGCCACTATCACGCCATTGGCATCCTGCCCGAGCCGCCCCGGCACGAGAACGGCTATCGCGACTACGACGCGTCGTCTTTGCTGCGGGTGCTGCGCATCCGGCAGCTCGCCTCGCTTGGGTTTTCGCTCGAGCAGATCGGGCCCCTGCTCGACGCGCTCGATGAGGGGCGGGGCGAGTCGGACGCGGAGGCCTCTCTTCTCGAGGGGCAGGGCTCGCGAGACACCGACCGCGTCCTCGACGAGCTCGACACGCACCTCGCCGAGCAGATACGGCTGCTCGAGGCCCAGCGCGCCACCATCGCCCGCCTGCGTGCCGACCGGATCTCCCCCGACGTTCCCGACCGTGCCGCGGGCGCTCTCGACGCGCTTGCGGGGCTGGCGTCGCGCCTCCCCGAGCCGGGCTTTCTCGACTGGATGTTCACGTCTGCCGATCGGCTTGCGATGGGCATCGCCGTCCACCTGTATTCCGACGGCGACCTCGCCGAGATGGAGCGCGTGTTTCGCGCCATTCCCGAGCGTGGGCTCATGGGGGAGTACGTCGCGGCGAGTCGGGAGGTGGAGGCGCTCCCGGCTGACGCCTCGCCCGAAGCGCGCGACCACGCCACACGAAGGTGCGCGGCCTTTCTCGACCGGGTGCTCGACTGCTTCTCCGCCGAGAACTGGCTGCGGCCCGAGGCCGAGTACGAGCGCGTCCTCGCGTCCGTTGCGAAGCAGGGGTACAACGAGGCGCAGAAAGACGTCTCCGAGCGGGTCTTTTGCCTGCTTGCGGAGCGGCTGGCATCTCGGGAGCGCGTGGAGGGTTCCTCGGCGCTTGACCCCGACGCTACGTCGTAGTTTTTACTGCCTTCCCAGACGGGCGGCCCTGTGAGGTGCGGCCGCCTTCGCTTGGGAAGGAGAGACGATGCGTCGTCGTGCTACGGTGATCTACCTCATATCCAATGCCTGCTCGCTCATGGGAAATGCCATCGCGGGCGTTGTCTTGCCGCTCGTGCTTCTCGCGCGGACGGGCGACGTGCTGGCGGCGGGCTCGCTGGCGCTCATCTGCGCCGTTCCGCAGTTCCTCGCAGGTTTTGTCGGCGGGGCCGTCCTCGACCGGTTTGACCGCCGGCGCGTCGGCATCGCCGCCGACCTCGTGTCCGCGCTGAGCGTCGCCCTGCTACCGGTCGTCGACGCCGTGTGGGGCCTGAGCTTCGGATGGTTTGTGGCGCTCGGCCTGCTGGGCGCTGTCGGCGACGTCCCCGGCATGACGGCGCGCGACACGATCATGCCTGCCGCATGCCGCTACGACGGCGTCGAGCTGCAGCGATTCGTGGGTGTCGACCAGGGCGTGAACGCTGCCGCCGCCATCGCGGGCCCCGCTGCCGCCGCCCTGCTCATGGGGCTCGTCGGCGACGTCGGCGCCCTGTGGGCGACAGCGGCGTGCTCCTGCGTCGCGGCGCTCGCCACGATGGCCCTGCCGCGCGAGGTCGGCGCGGTCGACTCCCGGGGCGAGGGGGAGGCCACCCGCCCGGGTGCGCTCTCGCTGTTTACGGAGGGCATGCGCACCCTCTTCGCCCGCGATCGCCTCGTGCGATCGTCCATCGTGCTGTCGTTTGGCGTCACGATGGTCATGGGGAGCTTCCAGGGCATCGTGTTGCCGGCCCACTTCACGGCTGCCGGGTATCCGGAGCAGGCGGGCTACGTGGTGGCAGCCATGGGCGCGGGCCTGCTCGTCGGCTCGCTGGTGTATTCGGCTGCCGCGAAGAAGCTGTCCCAGTATGCGTGGCTCTGTGTCTCGCTCGTGGGTATGGCGGCGGGTATCGCAGGTATGGGCATGCTGCCCGGGCTGCCGCTACTGATCGCCTGCGCGGCGCTTACCGGCTTCGCTGCCGGCCCGGCCTCGGCGCTGCTGGGCTTCTTCATCTACGATCGCATCCCTGAGAACCGACGCGGCGCGGGCATGGGCGCACTGAACGCCTTGTACCTGGTCGTTGGACCTGTCGGCGTGTTTGCGGGCTCGGCGCTCATCGAGGCGATGGGATTGGGCGCCACGGGCATCTCGCTCGCCGTGGTGTGGGCCGCCGTGTGCGCCCTGTCCCTGTGTGCTCGCTCGTTTCGCAGCCTGAGGTAGCTGCCGGTGCCCTTATCCGAGCACGCGGCTGGCGACGGCCCAAGCGAGGATGAGGGCGACGACGACGCCGATGACCAGACCGATGGCGATACGGCGGTTGCGCGCACGACGCTCCTCGGCAGAGAAGATCTTGAAGCGGGCCGTCTCCCTTTCGAGGTAGCGGTCGTAGTCGATGTGGCTCGTGCGCACGGCGGGCAGCGGGTGGGCCGGCCGGTCGATCGTCGCAGCGGAGGGGTCGATCTTCTTGGCGGGTGGCTTTTGCCGTGGTGCGCTGCCGGACGGCTTCTTCTTGCCGGATGCGGTGCCCTGCGGCTGGGGGCGCTGCCCGTCTGGGCGGGGCTTCCCTGCCTGAGATGCGCTGGTCTTGTCGTGGGGCATGGCTCGGCTCGCCTCTCTGTCACGACGCGGGCGCGTCGGGACCGCACTGAACGATGCCCATCATACACGCCCGCTTTCGTTTGGGCGCCAACGCTGCACAAACGAGGTGGGGCGCTCCAGAAAGCCCCCACTGCCGCAGCGAGGGGTCCCGATGTCCAGGAACAATATCTTCTAATAGGACACTAAGATTTCCTGAGAAGAAAAAGCTGAGAAAACTTTGTTGCGAGTGTATATGGCCCGTGCAATGGGGAACAACTCTTCTCGAACACAAAAGAAGGACCTGAGGCGAGAGTCCCGAGGCCCACAGAAGGAGTGATCACCATGGCTAGCATGATCCCTTACACCCGCATCCCCGCTTCGTTCGCTCCGTTCGACTGGCTGGGCGCCATGAGCGACCTCATGACGCCGAGCAGCACGGGCACGGACGTTGCCCCCGCCTCCATGATGATGGACGTCGAGGAGACGCCGGACGCCTACGCGGTGACGGTCACGGTTCCTGGCGTGAAGCGTGAGGAAATCGACGTCGAGCTCAACCAGGGCCGCCTGAACATCACGGTCGACAAGAAGGACTCCGAAGAGGACGCCAAGAAGAACTACGTGCACCGCGAGACGTACTCCTATCACGCCACGAAGAACGTCTATCTGAAGGACGCGGACACGACGGGTCTGACCGCCCAGCTCAAGGATGGCGTGCTGACGGTTAACGTCCCCAAGAAGAAGAACAACGCCGACGTCCAGAAGATCGAGATCGCGTAAGGACGTCTGCACGACCCGGGGCCACTGCGCCTCGTCTCCAATTGCCCTCCCTCTCCTAAGGCCCGCTCGGCGGAAGCGCCGGGTGGGCCTTTTCGTGTGCAGGGGGATCGGGCGCGGGCCCCGGAGCCGATCCTACGCGAAGCTCAGCGGACGCTCCTGGCTGCCGACGACGACGCGCAGGTGCTGGGTGGGGGCGAGGCTTCGCCGTCCGGTGAGCAGAGCGCGGCGGCACGTCGACGGCAGGTTCGTGTGCTGCGAGATATGCATGCCCACGAGCGTCTGCGTCGTGCTCGTCACGAGCTCGCTGAGCGCGCTTGCCGCCTGGTCGTTGGAGAGGTGCCCACTGTCGCCGCCGATGCGCAGCTTGAGCTGGTAGGGATAGCCGGGGTAGGCGCTGAGCATCGCCGGGTCGTGGTTGCTCTCGAGCGCGAGGACGCGGGCGTCGCGTAGGTATTCGCCCGCCTCGTCGGTGAGGTGTCCCATGTCCGTGCAGTAGCCCACCGAGTCGCCGGCGCGCTCGAAGCGAAAGCCCATCGGCTCCGCGGCGTCGTGCGGCACGTTGAACGGCGTCACGCGCACACCACACACCGTGAACGGCCGGCGCGCCTGCATCTCCTCGGCCAGCACGCCGGCGGGCCACGACTCGGACGCCGCCGTGCCGCGGCTCGCGTAGACGGGAACGTGCGCCTTCGACGCCGTGACGCGCAGGCCTGCTATGTGGTCGACGTGCTCGTGCGTCACGATGATGGCACCGATGCGCTCCGGGTCGAGTCCGAGCGTGCGCATGCGCGTGAATATCTGCCGGCACGACAGGCCGCAGTCGACGAGGATGCACGCGTCTGGCGTCTCGATGACGCAGGAGTTTCCCTTGGATCCCGTGCCGAGCACGTGCAGCCGCAGCCCGTCTGCCTCCCAGGGGTCGAGCGGCACGCCGCACAGCGCGACCTGGGGCGTCGCATGCGTCGTCTCGTCGACGGCAAGCGCGACGCTCGCGCACGTCTGCGCGTCGGTGGCGCAGTCGAAGAGCGGTGCCGGGCGGTCGGATGCGGCTGTGTGAGGTGCCTGGGGCATCGATGTCCTCGCTGGGTGAGTTCGTCTGAGCTGCGTTGGGTACAATCCGCGGCGTCGTGGGCGGGCCCACGGACGCCGGTGCCGCATTATCTCGCATCGGGGACCTTGGCGCCGTCCGCCGAGAAGCCTCCCGGAGAAGAGAACAGGAGTCGCACATGCCCGTTTCGCCCTGGGGGCACGCCCTGCCGCGCGGAGGTGCCGCATGCTTGCCGCGCTGAGCGCCGCCGCTCTGCCGCCGCTGCCGTCTTCGCCCGTCATCCTGATGGTGAGCGGCGGTTCTGACTCGACGGCGCTGCTCGTGCGCGCCGTGCGGGGCACGCTTGACCTCGCCGACGGCAGGGGAGCCCAGCGCATCGACGCCGCGCGCCTCGCCGTGCTGCACGTGAACCACATGATCCGAGGCGCAGCCTCCGACGGGGACGAGGCGTTCGTGCGCGGGCTGTGCGCCGAGCTGGGCGTCGCGCTGCGCGTCGTGCGCGTCGACGTGCCGGCCCTCGTGCGCGCCGCTCGCGCCTCCGGCGATCGCAACCTCGAGGAGATCGCCCGCACCGCCCGCTACGAGGCGGCCTGGGGGCTGGCATGCGAGCTGTCCGCTGCCGCGGGCGTGCCGGTGGAGACGGCGCGCATCTGCGTGGCCCACACGGCCGACGACCGCGCCGAGACGTTTGTCATGCGCGCGATGACGGGGGCGGGGCTGCCGGGGCTCACCGGCATGCGCACGTCGTGCGGCATCGTCGCGCGGCCGCTGATTGGCGCGACGCGCATGGAGTTGCGCGCGCTGCTGGATGCTTGGGATATTGGATGGCGCGAGGATGCGACGAACGACGAGGACGTGGCGCTGCGCAGCTACGTGCGCCACCACGTGCTGCCGCCCATGCGCGAGCGCAACCCAGCGCTGAGCGCGACGATGGGGCGCATGCTCGACGTGTTGGCGCAGGAGGACGACCTGCTCGCGCGTCTGGCAGACGGCGTGCTGTCGGAGGCACTGCGGGTCGAGGGGGCGCTCGGGCAGAGCGGCGGTTCGCGTTCCGACGAGCCGGAACCTGCGGAAGCCGCCCCTGCCGAATCGGATGTTCCCGGGCAGCTTGGCGCTCCTCGGGGGCACACCGCTTCTGCCGGCGCGCTGCCCCTCTCCGTCGGGAACACCCTGCAGCTTGACGCTGCCGTGCTGGTGAGTGCGGATCCCGCCCTGGCGCGCCGCGCGCTGCTGCGGGGTTTGGGCCTGCTGCTGGGCGAGGCGGATCTGCGCCGCGCGCGCCTCGAGGGGCGCCACGTCGAGACGCTGCTGGCCCTTGCCCGCGCGGGGCGGGGAAGCGCGACACTGCCGCTTGCCATCGACGCCCGCTGCGAGGACGGCGTGCTACGCGTCGGGCGCCCCGGCTCGGCGGCCGCGTCGGGTCTTGCCGTGGCGGACGCCCCCGCACCGGAGGCGTTGTCGGTGCCGGGCTGCCTCGTGTGGGAGGGGGTGCGCCTCGAGGCGGCGCTCGTTGAGGTACCGTCTGGCGCCGACGTCGTCGCCTTCGCTCGTGAGCAGGCCGCCGAGGCGACACGCGGGATGGGTGCGCCCGACGAGCTGCTGCCGCGTCCCGTCGCCCTGCTCGACGCCGAGCGCGCGGGCGTCGCAGGGGGCGGCGCCCTGCTCGTGCGCGCGCCCCGGCCCGGCGAGCGCGTGCGCCCGCTCGGCCTGCACGGCCACACGAAGCTCGTGGCCGACCTCCTCATGGAGGCGCATGTCCCCGCCGCTCTGCGCTTCGCCTGGCCGCTCGTGTGTGCCTGTCCGACGCGTGCCGGTGCCTCGGCGGGAGCTCGACAGACAGCCACATATAACTCGGTGTCCAAAGCGCCCCAAACAGGGGGCGTAAGCTGCGGCGCAGACGATTCGTGCGTTGTGTGGGTTGCCGGGATTCGGCCCGACGAGAGCGCGGCGTACCACAAAGGCACGCGCGTCTTGCTACGATTGACAGCTATCCCCGCCTCCTAGGCGCATGCGCCGGTTACGCCTGGCGTACCGTCGCCCGGACGCCGCTCCCATGCCGGATGCCCGGCGGTGCGGCACTGTGGGCGGGGGCGTCGTCGCGTACGACCTGTGGCTCACGTTCTGTAGGACTTCCGACCCTTGAGGGGGCAGCTCGTGTCCGAGCTCGTTGCATCCGGTGCCGCTGACGGTGCCTCCACTCATCCCTATTGCATGGACGACGACATCGATCGCATCCTGTACACGCAGGAGCAGCTTGCCCAGCGCGTCTCTGAGATGGGCGCTGCCATCACGAAGGACTACGCTGGCAAGCAGCCGCTCATGGTGACGGTGCTGCGCGGCGCCTTCGTGTTCATGGCCGACCTCGTGCGCAGCGTCGACCTGCCCTCCGAGGTCGACTTCATGGCGGTGTCGAGCTACGGCAGCGCCGCCAAGTCGTCGGGCATCGTGCGCATCGTCAAAGACCTCGACACGCCGCTGCAGGATCGCGACGTCATCATCGTCGAGGACGTGCTCGACTCGGGCCTCACGCTGCGCTACCTGTCGCGCAACCTTCACGCCCGCGGCGTCCGCTCGCTCGAGATCGCGACGCTGTTGCTCAAGAACCCCGACCCCGCCGTCACGCCGCGCTACGTCGGCTTCGAGTGCCCCAACGAGTTCGTCGTCGGCTACGGCCTTGATTTCGCGGAGCGCTATCGCAACCTGCCGTACATCGGCGTCCTCAAGCCGAGCGTCTACGAGAAGTAGCGTCGGCGCGCGGCCCGACCGGCTCAACCCACCTATGCAGCAAATGGAGACTCCCCTGTGAGCGATACCAACAAGCGGCCCTCGAAGGACCAGGACAAGGACGAGAAGAAGCCCAGTCTCTCCGACCTGTGGCATCGCGCCGAGAAAGAGAAGGAGGGCGACGCCGAGTCGGGGAAGGACGGCAAGCAGGATGGCCCCAAGGCGCCGCAGGTGCGCACCGTCATCCTGTACGTCATCCTCGCGGCTGTCATCGTTGCCGTCGTCTCTGGCTTCTTCGGTACGCAGAACAAGCAGGACGTCACGGAGCTTGCCACGAGCGAGTTTGTGACGGCCGTCAACGACGGGCGCGTCCACGACGCCACGTACCGCGTCCAGAAGGGCACGGTTGACGGCACGTTCTGGGCAAACGCCGACGACGTGGACGACGAGAGCAAGCTCGTCAAGTACACGTCGACGTACATAGGCGAAGACAGCCTGGCCGAGCTCATGGCGGCGCACCCCGACGTCACGTACAAGGCCGACGTCACTCTGCCGTCGCGCTGGATCTCCGTGCTGGGCAGCGTGCTGCCCATGCTGCTCATCGTCGGCTTCATGGTGTACATGTTCAACAAGTTCCAGGACCCCAACTCCGGGGCCATGCAGTTCGGCAAGACGAAGGCCATGACGGACGCGTCGAGCCGCCCCAAGGTCAAGTTCTCCGACGTCGCTGGCTGCGACGAGGCCATCGAGGAGCTGCAGGAGATCAAGGCGTTCCTCGAGGACCCCAAGAAGTTCCAGGCCCTCGGTGCCAAGATCCCGCGCGGCGTGCTGCTCGTGGGCCCTCCTGGCACGGGCAAGACGCTGCTTGCCAAGGCCGTCGCCGGCGAGGCGGGCGTGCCGTTCTTCTCCATCTCCGGCTCGGGCTTCGTCGAGATGTTCGTCGGCGTCGGCGCCAGCCGTGTGCGCGACCTGTTCTCTAAGGCCAAGGAGGCCGCACCCTCCATCATCTTCATCGACGAGATTGACGCCGTCGGCCGCCAGCGTGGCGCCGGCCTGGGCGGCGGCCACGACGAGCGCGAGCAGACGCTCAACCAGCTGCTCGTCGAGATGGACGGCTTCGAGGAGCACGAGAGCGTCATCCTCATCGCGGCGACGAACCGCCCCGACATTCTCGACCCCGCCCTGCTTCGCCCCGGCCGCTTCGACCGTCAGATCACGGTCGACCGCCCCGACGTGAAGGGCCGTGAGGCCATCCTCAAGATCCACGCGCGCAACAAGCCTCTGTCCACCAACGTCGAGCTCGACAAGATCGCGCAGCTCACTCCCGGCTTCTCCGGCGCCGACCTCGGCAACCTCATGAACGAGTCCGCGCTGCTCGCCGCCCGTCGCGGCAAGGCGCGCGTCGGCATGAGCGAGATCAGCGAGGCCATGGAGCGCGTCATCGCCGGCCCCGAGCGCAAGAGCCGCGTCATGACGGAGGAGGAGCGCACGACGATCGCGTTCCACGAGAGCGGCCACGCCCTCGTCGGCCACCTGCTGCCCGGCGCCGACCCCGTGCACAAGATCTCGATCATCTCGCGCGGCCAGGCGCTTGGCTATACGCTGTCGCTGCCCAAGGAAGATCACTTCCTCCAGACGCGCAACGCCATGCTCGACGAGATCTCCGTGCTGCTGGGTGGCCGCGTTGCCGAGGAGCTGTTCTGCAAGGACATCACGACGGGCGCCAGCAACGACCTGGAGCGCGCCACGAAGATGGCCCGTGCCATGGTGACGCGCTACGGCATGAGCGAGAACCTGGGCACGCAGGTGTACGGCGAGGCGAACCACGAGGTCTTCCTCGGTCGCGACCTCGGCGAGCACAGTGACTACTCGCCTGAGACGGCCCGCCGCATCGACGCCGAGGTGTCGCGCATCATCAACGAGGCCCACGAGCGCACGCACAAGATCCTCTCCGAGCATGCCGACCAGATGCACCTGATGGCCAAGGTCCTGCTTGAGCGCGAGACGGTCGAGGGCAAGGGCGTCGAGGCCCTGCTCGACAACCGCTGGGACGAGTACCTGGCCCACGAGGACGAGGACCGCGCCGCCGTCGAGGCCGCTGACGCCGCGGAGGATGCCGCAGCGCAGGCAGAGGCTCCGGCTGCCGTCGTGGACGTCGCGTCGAGTGGCTCGCAGGTGCAGGTGGGCAAGGACGGCTCGACGACCGTCGTCGACAGCGACGGCCACAAGGTGACGCTGCCGCCTGTTGAGCACGCCTCCCAGGACGGCTCGCACGGGGACTCGATGCAGAAGTAGCGATTCTCGATTGTGGCAGTGCCGTTACAGGGGCGCGAAGAATAGCGAAACGCGAGAGCGGGGTCGTCCACACGGGCGGCCCCGCTTTTTATAGTGGTGCCCGCACACGACATTGACGCGCGCGTGGGGCAGGGGCCGCAGGTGGCCCGCGGAGTGCCCGTCTCACGTGCCGGTTTGGAGGGGAGCACGCTATGGCTGAAAAGGCTCTGCTTAACAGGAAGATGGTCGCGTTCGGCAACTCCAACACCGCCATCCGCAACGCCGCCGCGCGCGGGCAGGAGCTCAAGAAGCAGATCGGCGCGGAGAACGTCTTCGACTTCACGATCGGCAACCCGTTCAAGCCGGCGCCCGACGAGGTGCGCGAGGGCTTTGAGCAGGCGCTCCAGACCCTTCCCCAGGTGCCGCTGCACGGTTACGTCATGGGGAGCGGCATCCAGAGCCTGCGCGAGGCCATAGCCGACGACCTCAACAAGAAGTTCGGCGGCTCGTATACGGCGGACGACCTCATCATCTCGACCGGCGCGAGCGGTGCGGGCTACGCGACGATCGCCGCCATCACGAACCCGGGCGAAGGCGACGAGGTCATCGTGCTCGCCCCCTACTTCATGGGCTACGAGGGCTGGATAGAGTCAGCGGGGTGCGTGCGCGTGCAGGTCAACACAAAGCCCGACACGTTCCAGCTCGACATCGACGCCCTCGATGCTGCAATCAACGAGCACACGCGCGCCATCATCATGGACTCGCCCAACAACCCGACGGGCGCCATCTACCCAGCCGAGGACCTCAAGGCGCTGGGCGAGATGCTCGCGCGCAAGGAGAAGGAGCTGGGCCAGGCCATCTTCCTCATCTCTGACGAGCCCTATCGCGAGCTCGTGCTGACGCAGGGCATCGAAGTCCCGTGGGTGCCCGACTTCTACGACGACACGATCGTGCTGTACTCCTACTCCAAGTGCCTCTCCATCCCCGGCGACCGCTGCGGCTGGTCGCTGGTGGGCGAGAAGGTCAGCGACTCCCGCGAGGTGCTGGCGGCGATCGCAGGCGCGGCGCGGTGGAACGGCCTCGCGACGACGGCGTCGACCGTCGAGCACGCCGTGGAGTACTGCGTGCGCAAGGGCGTGAGGCTTGACCCACAGTGGTATATTGACAACCGCGACGCCCTGTACGCCGGCCTCGTCGAGCTGGGCTACGAGCCCTTCCTGCCCGACGGCGCGTTCTACCTGTGGCTGAAGACGCCCATCGAGAGCGCCGTCGAGTTTGCCGAGCTGGCGGTCGAGCATCACATCATGGTGACGCCGGGCGAGACGTTTGGCTGGCCGGGATACGTGCGCGTGACGTTCTGCTGCGATCTCGACACCATCAAGCGGTCCATGCCGGCGTGGACGTCCTTGAAGGCCGAGGTGGAGTCTCGCAAGACTGTGGTGGGATAAGTGGCAGAAGAGTTTAAAGACGCATCTTCGACCGGAAGCACGGCCCCTTCTGTCCCTTCGGACGGGCAAGAGGGGCCGCGCGTCCGGTCTTCAGGCTCCGGGTTCTCCCGGTCGTACTTCGCACTCGTCGTCGCGCAGATCATCTCTCTGCTGGGCGACCGCATCCTCTGCTTCGCGCTGCCTCTCTACGTGCTGAACCTCACGGGATCGGCGTCGCTCTACAGCGTCGTGACGGCCAGCGCCCTCGTGCCCTACATCGTGCTGACGCCCGTCGGGGGCGTCGTCGCCGACCGCGTGATGCGCCAGCGGCTCATGGCGTGCCTCGACTGCGTGCTTGCGCTCATCTGCGTGGCGTTCCTGCTGCTCGAGGGGTCTGTCGACCTCGTCGTGCTCTGCATCTGCGCCATGGTGGGCCTCTACGCCGTGCAGGCGTTCTACGCGCCGACGGTGCAGGCGAGCGTCCCGAGCCTCGTGGGCCGGACCAGCCTCATCCGCGCCACGGCCATCACGAACCAGGTGACGTCGCTCGTGTCGCTCGTCGGGCCGTTCGTGAGCGGCATGCTGTACGGCTTCTTCGGCCTCACGCCCATCCTCGTCGTGGGTATCTTCGCCTTTGCGTGCTCGTGCGTCGTCGTGAGCCTGTTCGTCCACACACCCCGTGTCGCGCGGCCGGGGGTCGGAGCAGACTCGGACGTCCCCGCGAGCCATCGCAGCCCGCTCGCCGTCGTTGCGGGCGACCTGCGCGACGCGGGCCGCTTCCTGCGCACGAACCCGCCGCTCATCAAGACGATCGCGCTGTCGGCAGCGCTGAACTTCGTGCTGTCCGCGTTTGCGAACGTGGGCCTGCCCGTCATCGTGACGCAGGTGCTCGGGCTGTCCAACCAGCTCATGGGCGTCGCCGAGGCGTGCGTCGGCGTGGGTGGTCTGCTCGGCGGGGCTTTTGTGGCTGTCCTGGGGCCGCGCCTGCGCTTGCGCCACGCGTCACTCGGCGTCGTCCTCGCCGCTGTGATGTTCGTGCCGATGGCGCTGGTGCTGCGGCTGCTCCCGGGCGGCATGGTGTCGTACGGGGCAGTCGTGGGGTGCCTGGCGCTCGTCATGGCGGGCTGCCAGATGTTCACGATCCAGTGCGTCACGTACGTGCAGCTCACAACGCCCGACGCACTCATCGGCAAGGTTATCTCGCTGTGCGTGGCGGCGTGCATGTGCGCGGCGCCTGCGGGCCAGCTCGTGTGGGGCGTCCTGTTTGACGCATTTCGTGCGCAGGTGGCGGGGCTCGCGCTTGCCGTCGCGGCTCTCTCGCTGCTGCTGGCCCTCGCGACGCACGCGACGTTTCGCCACCTCGCCGACCCGGCGGAGTCTTCCCGGCGAGGCGCTGCCGAGTAACCCTGGGGCATGTCGTAGAATTACGCAAGGCAAACGTGAGGAAGCAGGCTGCGATGCGCGAGGTTCTGGACGTCAACATCTTTGACGAGGGCACACCGGCCCAAAAGACGCTCATGCGCGCCTCGATCTGGCTCATGCTCGCGTGCCTTGCCCTGGCCATCGTCGCGAGCATCCCTCTGGTTCTAACCGGCTTTGGCCCGGGGCTCGACGGCCTGATGCGGTTCGTGATCGTTGTCTTTGCGGGCTATGCTGTCTCGCTGCCGGTACACGAGCTCGTTCACGCGGCGTTCTTCAAGCTGCTAGGCCCTCGGGGCACGAAGGTCATCTTCGGGTTCCAGTCTGGCATGCTCTACGCGGGGTGCCCGGGAGTGCGTTTGAGCCGCGGGCGCTGCGCGGCCGTGCTGCTGGCCCCGTTCGTCACGCTGTCGATCGTCTACGGCCTGCTCGGCCTGGCACTGCCGTTCACCTGGGCGCCGCTGCTTGCCGTCTGGCTGTTCGCGCTGCACGCGTCGGGCTGCGTCGGTGACTTCTACTTTGTCGCGCTCATCGCTCGGCACCCCGAGGCCACGCTCTGCGAGGACACGAACAAGGGCATCAGGCTGCTGGCCCCGTAGCGGGCGGACGACGCGTTGTCCGGTGGCTCGCGTATGTCCAACACGCGGGCGCCTTGCGTCTGCCTCGCTACGGGGCGACAGGGGGGGCTGGCGGGGGACCAAGGCGGGGCTGAGCTCGCCGCTGACGGCTCCTCGGCGCCGTTTTGCACGCTACCAGGACAATGATGGCCCAAAAGTCGAGTCATGTATGCCGCGACGCGGCCTCCCGAGCCGTGCGGGGCGCTTCGGCTCGCGTTTCCGCAGGTCACGCCCGGGCATGTCGGATCGCGGCGAGGCGACGTCCTAGCTGGCACATACACGGCTCGGAAATCTGCCCAGATTCCCGGCGGCAGCGTGCAGAATTTCGCGCAGGTGTGCGTGCCGAGCGGTCCGGGCGACCGGGCATGTATGCGCTACCCCGTCGGTCGCCGGCCGTCGATGGCCCGCGCACGTGTTCGCACTACGCGGCGAGTGCCACGCAGATCGTCCACACGAGGGCGACGAGCACCGTGCCCATGCTCGTGGGGGCCATGAGCTTGTCGAACCTCTCGGGATTGGGGATCTTCCACAGCGCCACGAGGACGCGGGCCCATAGCGCCCACGAGATCACGAGCGCGACGTAGGCCGGCCAGGCGCGCACGCCGCACATGGCCATGGCCGCAACGAACAGCGCGGCCGAAACGCCGAGCAGCACGGTCTCGTAGACGCGCATGGCGGGGTCGCTGAGCAGGTTGGCGATCGTGCGCTTGCCCTTGGCCTTGTCGCGCTTGGCGTCGCGCATGTTGTTGACGTTCATGACGCCCATGACCGGCAGCGTCAGCGCAAGCGCCGCCACGACGCTCGACGCCGTGAAGGCGTGCACGTAGAGGAAGCTGCCGCCCACGACGGCCACGATGCCGAAGAACAGACCGCTCACGATGTCGCCCAGGCCCAGGTAGCCGTAGGGATGCTTGCCGATCGTGTACGTGATGGCGGCGACGATGCACGCGACGCCCAGCAGCACGAACACGCCGGCGGCCAGCCACGAACCGCCCGTCATGGTGGGCCCCGTCGCAAACGACACGGCGATGAGCGCCACGCCGACGATGAACGTCGCCGCGCACAGGGCGATGAGGACGCGCTTCATCTCGCCGACCGATATGATGCCGCGCTGCATGCCGCGCTTGGGGCCGACGCGCGTCTCGTCGTCGAGGCCCGAGGCCAAATCGCCGTAGTCGTCGGCAAAGTTCGCGATGACCTGCAGCATGATGCTCGTCAGGAACATGAGCAGGAACACGGGGAGCCTGAACTGCCCCTCGGCGGCCGCGACGCCCGCCGCCACGACGGAGCCGGCGGCGGCTAGCGGCAGCGTGCGGATGCGGCATGCCTGCACCCACGCGGCGCGGCGCTCCTGGGGCGTGATCGCGCGGGCCGCGCTGGGACTTGCGGCTTCGTTTGTCGTGCGTGCAGAAGGACGTGCGCTCATTGGTGACTCCCGTGTCTCGCATTTCGTTCGTGCCAGCCAGTGTAGGGCAACGGCGCCGCGCGTGGGCTGGCACCACGTTTTCTGCTCGAGCGCGCGTTGTCCCGGGCGGCTTCTGCGCGCGGTCCACCAGGGAAGCGCACACGTGAAGGGCCCGTTTGTGCAGGCGTGGTGTCCGACGCGGCGAAAGGCTCCCCGGGCGCCCCGGGTGGTAAAGCGCAGGTCACGCTATCATTCTGCGAACGGCGTGGCCTCTCACCTGCATGTTCAAGGCATGTGTACCTAAATGTTGAGCCAGGTACATGCGAATACCACAAGATACGGTGTTCCGTTTTGCGCCAACCGCGCTATTATGGGCTCCCGGGCACAGGCGCCCTACTCCTAGTGGTAATGGGATTGTGATACCACTACATATTGTGCAGTATGTGTCACTCGATTTGCGAGATGCCGCCGAGACCCCCACAAGGGGCCCTGTGCGGAGTGCAGGAAGCGGGACGGTAAGGGAGCAACCATGAAGATCATCAAGCGCAACGGCTCAGAGGTCGACTTCGACATCGCTAAGATCACGAACGCCATCTCCAAGGCGAACGCCCAGGTGCTTCCCGCCCACCGTCTCACGCCCGAGCAGATCACGCGCATCTCCAACAAGGTGGAGCAGCTTGTCGAGGACACACCCCACATCGTCTCCGTCGAGGAGATCCAGGACATGGTGGAGAACGCCATCATGAGCGCCAACGCGTTCGAGGTGGCCCGCCACTACATCACCTACCGCTACGTGCAGGGCCTTAAGCGCCAGGCCAACACGACCGACGACAAGATCCTCTCGCTCATCGAGTGCAACAACGAAGAGGTCAAGCAGGAGAACTCCAACAAGAACCCCACCGTCAACTCCGTGCAGCGCGACTACATGGCGGGCGAGGTCTCCAAGGACCTCGCGATGCGCCGACTGCTGCCGGCCGACGTCGTGGAGGCCCACAAGGAAGGCATCATCCACTTCCACGACTCCGACTACTACGCGCAGCACATGCACAACTGCGACCTCGTCAACCTCGAGGACATGCTGCAGAACGGCACCGTCATCTCCGGCACGCTCATCGAGAAGCCGCACAGCTTCTCGACGGCGTGCAACATCGCCACGCAGATCATCGCGCAGGTCGCCAGCTCGCAGTACGGCGGCCAGTCCATCTCGCTGACGCACCTCGCGCCGTTCGTCGACGTCAGCCGTAAGAAGATCCGCAAGGACGTCATCGCCGAGCTCACGGAGATGGGCGTCGAACCCGAGCTGGACAAGCTGTCCGACGTCGTCGAGAAGCGCCTGCGCGAGGAGATCCGCCGAGGCGTGCAGACCATCCAGTACCAGGTCGTCACGCTCATGACGACGAACGGCCAGGCCCCGTTCGTCACGGTGTTCATGTACCTCAACGAGGCGAAGGACGAGCGCGAGAAGCACGACCTCGCCATGATCATCGAGGAGACGCTGCGCCAGCGCTACGAGGGCGTCAAGAACGAGGAGGGCGTCTGGATCACGCCGGCCTTCCCCAAGCTCATCTACGTGCTCGAGGCCGACAACATCGAAGAGGGCCAGCCGTTCTTCTACCTCACGAAGCTTGCGGCAAAGTGCACGGCCAAGCGCATGGTGCCCGACTACATCTCCGAGAAGAAGATGAAGGAGCTCAAGCTGTCCAAGGGCGAGACGGAGGGCAACGGCGACTGCTACACGTGCATGGGCTGCCGCAGCTTCCTGACGCCGGACCGCAGCGGCAACGGCTATGACAACGTGGCCAACGCCGGCAACTACGAGCCGGGCAAGCCGAAGTACTACGGCCGCTTTAACCAGGGCGTCGTGACGATCAACCTGCCCGACGTCGCACTGTCGGCCGGCCGTGACATGGACAAGTTCTGGGAGATATTCGACGAGCGTCTCGAGCTGTGCCACCGTGCACTGCGCTGCCGTCACGACCGCCTCAAGGGCACGCTGTCCGACGCCGCGCCCATCCTGTGGCAGTATGGTGCGCTGGCTCGCCTGCCGAAGGGCACGCCCATCGACCCGCTGCTCTACGGCGGCTACTCCACGATCAGCCTGGGCTATGCCGGCCTGTACGAGTGCGTGAAGGCCATGACGGGCGAGAGCCATACCAACGAGGAGGCCAAGCCGTTCGCGCTGCAGGTCATGCAGCACATGAATGACAAGTGCACCGAGTGGAAGACGGCCGAGAACATCGACTACTCGCTGTACGGCACGCCGCTCGAGTCGACGACGTACAAGTTCTCGAAGTCCCTGCAGCGCCGCTGGGGCATCATTCCTGGCGTCACGGACAAGGGCTACATCACGAACAGCTATCACGTCCACGTGAGCGAGCAGATCGACGCCTACACGAAGCTCAAGTTCGAGAGTGAGTTCCAGCGCCTGTCGCCCGGCGGTGCCATCAGCTACGTCGAGGTGCCCAACATGCAGGACAACCTCGAGGCCGTCATCGACGTGCTGCAGTTCATCTACGACAACATCATGTATGCCGAGCTCAACACGAAGAGCGACTACTGCCAGGTGTGCGGCTATGACGGTGAGATCCAGATCATCGAGGAGGACGGCAAGCTCGTGTGGGAGTGCCCGCACTGCGGCAACCGCGACCAGTCCAAGATGAACGTTGCGCGTCGCACGTGCGGCTACATCGGCACGCAGTTCTGGAACCAGGGCCGCACGGAGGAGATCCGCGACAGGGTGATGCACCTGTAACACCATTGTCGCGCGCTCTGTCGGGGGCCTGGACCTATACCTCGGTGCTCAAACAGCTTCGCCGCAGAGGGCGCGGCTGCAGAACTGCGCCCGAGGTATAGGTCCAGGCCCCTCGCGTGCGTCGTGATGTTTGGCTGGGGGAAGGGCTAAGGGCGACGGGTAAGGACGTGCTCATGAACTACGCGGAGATCAAGTATGTTGACATTGCTAATGGGCCGGGGACGCGGACGAGCTTGTTCGTGTCGGGGTGCCGCATCCATTGCAAGAACTGCTTCAACGCGCAGACGTGGGACTTCCTGTTTGGCAAGCCGTTCACGGCCGAGGTCGAGGACGAGATCCTCGCGAGCCTTGAGCCTCGCTACGTGCACGGCCTGACTGTGCTGGGCGGCGAGCCGATGGAGCCGGAGAATCAGCGGGCCCTCGTGGGCTTCCTACACCGGGTGCGCGAGCGCTTCCCGCGCAAGACCATCTGGTGCTTCACGGGGTACACGCTGGATGTCGTGGCGTTCGGGGCCAAGCATTGCGAGGCGACCGACGAGCTGCTCGGCCTCATCGACGTGCTTGTAGACGGCCCATTCGTCGAGGAGAAGCACGAGCTCGGCCTGCGTTTCCGGGGCTCGTCCAACCAGCGTCTTATCGACATGCGGGCGACGCGGGCGGCCTGGGATGCGGCGCGCGCCGGACTGGGCGCCGACGCCTCGGAGCAGGACGTGCGGGCTGCCTTGCGGGTTGTCGAGCCCGTGTGGTGGGTAGACGATCCGGTGTACGCGACCCATACAATGTAGCGGTGCCGGTCTTTTGATGGGCGTCAGCCGTCTTGGGGTACCATCGCGAGGACGCATCGGTGCCGGGGAGGCGAGGCCTCCCGAGAGGAGACGGACATGGGCGAGGGTACGGTACGGGTCGGCGATGTGAGCTGGCTGGCGGGCGATCGCCAGCTGCGCCTGCCTATGGCGCGACGCATAGCGTGCAAGGGCCCCTATCCGCTCTATGCGGAGAACTGCCAGCCGTACGGCATCGATGATTACGCGCTCGAGGCCGGCGGGACTGTCATGGTGAGCGCCGTGGGTCAGGTGCTCACGAGCGCTGGGACGCTCATCGCGCACCTCGAGCCGGGGCGCTGTTCCGCGAGCGAGCACGTGCACGCCGTCGTGCCGCATGACCCCGGTGACGCCCGCTATCTCTGGCGCGTCCTGACGACGACGCCTGCCGCCTCCTTCTACGTGGCCGGGTCTTCCCAGCTGCGCCAGCTTGCGCCCTCGGCCCTCATGTCGCTGCGCATCCCGTGGCCCGACGCCGATCGGCGCGCCGCGTTCGTGGCGGCGCTTGACGGGTGCGACGACGAGCGTGCGCGCCTGAACGACCTCATCCCGCAGCTTTACGCCCGCGCCGACGCGGCATATGCTGCCGAAGTTGCTGCGAGCTCCGAAGAGCGCGTGCGCGTGGCTGACGTGTGTCGCCTCGCGCGGGGCACCGACGTTCCCGCGGCCGATCGCGCGCCCGACAAGCCCGTGCGCGTCGAAGGTCCCAACGGCAGGCTCGGGCGCTGCGACGAGGCGCTCGTGAGCGAGCCTGCCGTCATGGTGGGGCCGTCCGGCCGGCACCTGCTGGCGCACTATGTGGACGAGCCGGCCCACCCCATCGCAGAGATGGCGTTCGTCACCCGCGGGGCCTGCGACGTCGACCTGCCCATGCTGCTGCTCGCGCTGCGCAATGCCGGCGTTCTCGACCGCTTGCACGTCAACGGCGAGCTCGTAGGCACGGCGGGCCTGACGATGGAAAACCTCGGCGACGTGGCGCTTGCTCTTGGCACGCCCGCCGCCCGAGAGGCGTTTGCTGCCAAGGTAGCGGATGCCGTACGCGACGTGTGTGCCGCCCAGCGGGCCCTGGACGAGTTGGCTCGCTCACGCTCCGAGCTCGTCGCCTCGTTCTTCTCCGAGACGGACTACGAGCCGGCCGAGCTGCCCACCCCGCGGGGCATCACCGTCTTCCCGGCCGCCCTCGGGGCGGCGCAGGCGGCTCCCGTGACGCCGGAGCCAGGAAGTGATCCCGCCCTGGGCGCGCTCGGCGACATCGTGCGCGAGCACTCCTTTGGCTTGGCTCCCGATGACGTCGCGTGGGAGCTCGGCCCGCTCGCTGTCGTGCACGCCTGCGCCGACACTGGCGAGTGGGAGCCCGTCGCGGCTGCCGCCCGTGCCACGGCCCAGGCGGACCTCTCTGCCGCCGAGGGCGATCCAGGTCCTGCGCCCGAGGCCCCCGCAGGTGTCGTTGCGGCGCTTGACGCTGCCATGGCATCGCTGTCCGAGCGGGACGACCTGCTGTCGTTCTTGCCGAACCTGTCGTACGCGAGCTCGCTGCTGACGCCTGCCCAGCTCGCGCAGTGGGTGATGCTGCTCGACGCTATCGAGCCGTCTGTCGTTACGTCCGACGCCGTGCGCGCCGTGTTCTCGCTGCCTCCGATGGCGCGTGCCCTGCCGCCCGCAGTGGCGACCGTGTTTGCGGGGGCGCTGCGCGGGGCTGTCACTGGCATGGAGGCGCGGGGCGATGCGGGCCGGCTTGAGACGGCATACGTCCCCTACGAGGCCGACGGCACCGTTATTGACGTGCTGGCTCGCGAGCTTCCCGACGTGACGCTGCGTGCGCAGTTCGAGGACTTCCCCTGCATGCTGGCGAGCGCCATGGTGCGCGCTGTCGAGCTGCGTGACGCCCGGGAGACGCGCGGAGGGCTGGGGGCGGCTGCCGGCAGCGCCTTGGCTGCCGACGAGTTCGCCGACTGGAAAGCGCCGATCGTCTGCGCGGCGCTGCCTCCCAATGCCGGGGAGTGGCATGCCGGGGCTCCGGCGGCTGATGACCCACGCTGGGTGCTGGGGATGCCGCCGCGCAACAAGGCAAACTACGCCTGGTTGCAGCACGCTCTGGCGCACCAGTCCCACGGCGGCGCGACGCTGCTGCTCGTGGGCAATGCGGCGCTGCACTCGACGTCGGGTTCGGAGCCGCTGCTGCGCCGTACGCTCGTCGAGCAGCGTCGCGTACGTCTCGTCTGTGCGTTGCCGGCGGGCGTGTTCGGCGACGATCGCCCTGCGATGAGCCTTGTCGCGCTCGGCGACGAGGGCTGCGCTGACGACATCCTGTTTGTGGACGCGCTCGGCGAGGGCCGGCCCATCGAGGGGGCGGGGCTGCGCGCCTGTCCGCGTCGCGTGGTTCCAGACGACCTTGCTTGCGCCATCGCGGGCGTTTGCGAGGCGTGGCTTGGCGCAACGGGGCTGCTGGCGTCTGATGCAGCCCCTGTGCCGCTGCGCGTCGTCAGCGTTAATGACGTGCTCGCTCAGGGCGCCACGCTTGCTCCGTGGGCCTACGCCCCGGCGAGGTAGACAGACGGCATGCTAGATCGACGCCAGGCTGATCTTCACAACGTGGCGAACGGGCATGTTCGAGAGAATTAGCTCGAACTCTTTGTCCTCGATTGGGTTGAGGTACGCTTCCTGGATCTCCTGGCTGCCATGCATCGTGGTCCCGCCCTGGTGGACGTAGCCGGGGTGTATCTCGTACTCTGTGCCCTTCCGTATGTTCACGGACAGGCCGGGGTTTCCGCCCTTGCGCATCTTCTCCTCGGTTTTTACCAGCAGGCGGTAGTCGGACAGGAAGAACTCGTTCTTGCGCCGGGGGACGAGGTACATGGAGGCGATCTGGAGGTACCCGTCGCTGCCGTCGTTCCTCATTTCGAAGGACGGGACCAGGATGGAAGGGACGTCGAGCCCCTTGATCGCCGGTGACCCATCGTTGGCGTATCGGCCGACGTACTCGTTGTACGAGACGACCTCAGCCGAGCTTATGCGCACCGAGTAGCCGTCCGTCCTCTCCGCTGACCCGCTCATCACGTATGCCCCGCCGAGTGGAACCCACTCGCCCATGCCGTGCGCGACAACGTTGGGCTTCGGCGTCGCACTCGCGTTGACCCACCACGTCCGGGCGCTGACGCCTGTGAGGACGACTGCGGCTGCAAAGGCGGTGAGGAGGACGCGCCGGGACACGGCGGGGGTCGGCCCCGGGTAACTGGCCGTGCTGTGGGCCCCGGCGCTCATGAGGCATCGCCGCCTGTCGCCGGCCTCAGCACCTCGTGGCTGTCCACGTGCCCCTCGGCAAGGTACCAGATCTCGTCGGACAGCTCATGGAGTACGTCGGCGTCGTGGCAGGCGAGCACCACCGTGGCCCCGCGATCGGCGGCGGCCTTGATCTGGGAGACGGCGCACCTGACGCCCTGCGTGTCGAGCGCGTTCGTAGGCTCGTCGACGACGAGGACGTCGGGGCGCTCCATGATTGCCCCGGCGAGTCCGAGGCGCTGCTTCATCCCGAGTGAGTACTTGCGATACTTGCGGCGGTCGTCCGGGTCGAGGCCCATCGCCTCTATGGATGCGCGTATGTCCTCCCGGCTCGCGGTCCCCCGGATGGACGCGAGCAGCTCGAGGTTGCGGTAGCCCGTGTAGCCGTCCAGGAACGCAGGGCCCTCGAGCAGCAGGCCGACGCAGATTCCGTCGTCCTTCCAGCCGCGCCCGCCTTCTCCGCGTGCCCACGCATCGCGGCCGTCGACGGTAACCTCGCCGCTTGTCGGTCGGATGAGCCCGACGATCGCCCTCATGAGCATAGTCTTGCCCGAGCCGTTGGGACCGGACAGCCCGGTGACGCGGCCGGGCGCCATCTCCATTGACACGTCGTCGAGGACGACGGTCGACCCGATGCACTTGCACAGGTTCCTTACCCTGATCACGAGCGGTCACGCTCCCTTCCTAGGATGTCCATGCGCGAGAACGCCAGCCCACCGATGACAACGAGGGCGATGAGTAGAAGGGCCGAGAGGGCGATGCCGGCCGCGGGGTCAAAGCCGCCACGCATGAGCGCGCCAGTCCGCGCGAGCATGAGGTAGTTGCCGGGGAGCCACCAGTACCGGAAGAAGGCGGACAGGAGTAGGACAGAGACGCTGACCGCCAGGCCGATGACGGGGTTGACGAGCAGCGAGACGACGAGCTGCGCGATGGCTATCGCCACCAGGGAGACGGCCAGCGCGGCTACGGCGGGCGTGATCCCGACGGCGGCCTGCGAGGCGACGTCGGCGCCCACCTCCCCGAACGCGGCCCCGCCGTCCTGGGCCGCGGTGTCCCCTGCCCTCAGGGATGCCGCAATGTCCGGGCGGACGGCGATGGACCAGTCCCCTCCCGAGACGAGCGTCGCGACGGCGCATATGGCGATCGGTATCGCCAGGCACACGAGCGTACATGCGACGACCCAGCCGCACTTAGCCAGCCACCAGGCCCACCTGCTCCCGCAGGCGACGATCACGTGCGAGCCCATGCCGCCGAGGTCGCGGAACGGGTAGTCTGCCATGACGTACAGCATGGAGAGGAAGATGGCGAACCACGCCATCGGGAACTGGAAGGGCCGGCCGGACGCCGGGGAGTAGGGCATCATCCCCCGAAACATGCAGAGGATGCCCTCGCCGAACGTGAGTTTCCCCCTAAGCTCGGGGACGTTGACGAGCAGGGCGGTGTAGGAGAGAAAGAACACGAACAGGCTGACGAGGGCGACTATGGCGAGACGGCCGGCTACGGCGGAGAACAGGCCGTACCTGATGTCGCTTACAAGGATTCTGACGGTTGCCCTCATAGGACATCACGATTCCTCGTAGCAATCGGGATCAATAGGGACACGGCGAGCATGACCAGGGCTCCGGCGAGCACGGCGGCCCCGTCGTAGTAGAACGCGTCCCCTCTCGCTTTTAGCTGGTCGAGTATGGTCAGGCTGCTCAGGCGGACACCCGCGAGGACGTAGATGCGCTCTGACACGTACTTGATCACCACGAGGGCGACGTACGGCAGGGCGATGATCGCCACGCGGTTGCGCACGAAGATCGACAGGGCAAGTACGGTCGTCGCCCAGAGCCCCGCGAGCGCCGCGTCGATGAGGAGCCGCAGGACGACGTAGAGGGCCGGCCAGCGGTAGAGGACCTCGGAGAGGAAGACCTTCTCCCACAGCCCCGTGTAGACGACGTCGATTATGTCGGGCACGTATGCCGGGACGAGGCAGAGCACGACGGCGAGGTTTACCAAGAGTGGCAAGGCGACGACGAGAGCTCCGGAGAGGAAGGTCGCGACGGCCTTGGCCCAGTACACCCTGGTCCTGGCGGAGCGCACCATGACGGATTGGGCGTACCCGCTGTCGAGGTCCGACCTCCACGACCACGCGTACGCCAGGCTGATGAGCAGCGGCGCTATGAAGAAGAACAGGTTCGGCAGGGACTGCGAGACGCACATGGGCATCCAGAGGGTGAAGACGCCCTGGGCGAACTGGTTGGCGTAGCTCGTCGCCAGGTACTGCGCCTCGCGCTCACTCACGTCCCAGTAGCCCCACACCGACGCGATCGCGGCGGCGAGCGCGATGGCGGTACCGACCGACAGAGAGAGGGCGAACGTCCGCCCGTGGAGCATCCTGGAGAGTTCTATTCTAACGAGAGGCCGCAACGCCACCACCGCTTTCGGATGTTCCCCGACTCGAGCCTGTCTCCTGATCGCCCGGGAGTCCAAGGTCGAACACGAAGCGTCCCATGCCCCATGACGCTGGGGAGATGAAGAGGTCGTCGGGTTCGAATGGACCGTCGAGCCAGAACCCCAGCGTGTAGGTCGCGGTCTTGCCTGGCTCGAGGACGAAGTTTGAGGCTGACTGCGATGTGGGGTCTGTCCCCTCGGGGGCGCCATCGAACGAGTAGATGAACCCGGCGAAGGCAACCTCCCCGCTTTCTGTTACGAACTTCGGCTGGAACAGCGTGGAGAAAAACTCGTAGGCTCCCTTGCCGGACTCTGGCGCCGCTAGTCTCGAGATAGCGTCGACGTTATGGAACGTCATCCTCACGACGAGAATACGGTGCTCGGAGCGGTCGCGTTGGTCGACCACGGTGCCGAGGTTCTCGGCTGTGGCGGCCTCCTCGGGGGAGCCGTAGAGCGTCGCGCTATCCACCGCGACTTCCATCGTGCCGTCCCACATCACGTCCTGGGTCGCCGAAGACGGGTCATTGGAGAGGGCCGCCGCGGTCCCGACGGGGATGTGCCCCGATTCGTCCCACGAGGCAGATGAAGCTGAGGGGAGACCGTCAGAGGACGGTGTCGCGACGATCGGGCCCCGATTTTCGCTAGCGGAGGCTGCTTCCTGCACAGAGGGCTGGGAGGAGCACGCGCATAGCGAGAAAGACGCCGCTATTGCAAAGGTTGCCCCCACTAAGGCGGTGCTGCAGACGGCCGCCTGCTTCCGCCACGCTTTATGGTTGGTCATGCCAACACCCCCGCGAGCTTGTTGTAGCGGCCTGCCTGGTCACGTGCCCGCCTGCAGGCCGCCACATCCCGTCGATGGATTAATTCGTCAGAAGAAAGTCGACTCGATAACGGCTAGTTCAAGCTCGGGTAGGTGCCCCAGCTGTCGGGGCTCCAGTAGCCCTCGAGGTCGCCCGTCTCGTCATCGCACCAGCCGGTAAGCCGTGCATAGCCATAGTTGTTCTCGTAAACAACGTTGTGAATCCACCAGTCGCCAGGATCAACCAGGTAGGCAGATCCGCCAACAGTGCAGTTGATCCATGGGCCGCTTTGGTAGGTGCCACCGTCGATGTAGAGCTCGAGGTCGTACATCGTCATGTTGGTTACGGTAATCCAAGAGGCTGTATCGTCCTCCTTTGGAACACCGTACGTTCCCTGAGTTGCCCCGGGATAGGCGAAGTAGAAGTCATACCACTGGTTCTCTGTGGTGAGGGGCTGGATCCGGTCTTCGCTGGCTATGGCAGGCGTTGCGGCTGTTGCTGCTGCAAGTCCTGCCGCTGCCAAGAGAGAAGCAATGGATAGGACAATGTGCTTGCGGAGTTCCATTTGAGTCCCTTTCTCGCAGGGTCTGTGCCGTCCGTGTGGTGCGGCACAACACAACCCTAGCCAAGGGGCCCCTGGGCGTCTGTAGGCAGCCGATTATTCTTTCTTCTTGCTGGGTGTCACATTGTCGAGTACCTGCGAGTTTGCTTTGAGGCGAAGGATTCTTCGGCAAGCTGGTGAGCCGGCCACGAAAAAGACGATGACACTCGCCATGGCTATTGCAACAGCCAGATAGGCGAACGTTTCCGTCGCGGCGGCAGACCCAAGGAACTGGAATTTTCCTGGATGAAGAACGGCGAATCCGTAGGCGTTTGTGATCAGGGGGCCGCCAACGAGGGCGCAGCCTGCGGCAAATAGAGGAGAGTACCAGGGGCCCATCGGTTCCACCTCGATGGGACTTTGCGCGATATGGGCCCCCACGATCTCTGTGGTTTTCCCAAAGAGAAAGATGTGGGCCCACACGATTATTAGCCCCGCGCCGCTTCCGAGGAAAAAGGCAGTGACGAGTGAGGCCATACACGTGGAAAGCGCAGCGGTTTTGAACATCCGCAGCGACGCAGCGGAGCAAAGAAGGGCGATGCCGAGAATGCTTGCGCTTCCCCATTCAAGAACGGGCATCATCGAAGTGAAGTCCTGTGATCTCCAGATCTCGCCCCACGTCCACGCAGCGATTGCGACGCACAGGAGCGACGGTATTCTGGGCGTATGGTCTTCGGCGCGGGCCAGGAAGACGGTCGGACCAACACGGTGGAGAAGGACGGCCGAGCACGGGATGGCGGTAAGCGCCGATAATACGACGGCCAGGGCCCACGGTTGGCTCCCACCGACGCCGGTGATGACAACCGCGAAGCAAACCGAGGCCATGGGAAGCGCTGACAAAAGGGGACGAGTTCCCAGCGCGGCTCGGGCTAGCTCCCGTAGGCGAGAGAGAGCGATGGCGGACCAGAAGGAAATGGCGACGAGAGACGCAACGTTCAATGCTTTCTGGGGAGCGTGCCCCGGGCTTAGTGGCAGGAGCCCGGTTCTCATGACGATCTGAGAGAGGATGGCGGCGACCAATACCAAGACGGCAGCTGCGGCAGCGAGATGGATCATCACATTCGCTGCGCTGTGCTTTCTGACGAGACGTCGACTGCCGTAGGGTGCTGTAGGCGTAGATCGGGCCGCTGCAGTAAGAATAAGGCCGATTCCCATTCCCATGCAGGACGTCCATGAGTCAGTCCACGGTCTGACGCCACCGCCGAAAGGTAGAAATACGAGGACGGCAAGACAGAGGACCCCAGAAAGCGCGACCGAGGTGATGACGGCCTGGGCTCTGCTCTGGGTCTCCTGTGGGGCGTGATCGCTCCGCTCTTCGGAAAAGCGGGGCGTAACCGAGCTCGTTGGAAGTAATTCCACCGCCTCCTCGATGGAGGCGACTCCCATTTTGACGGAGACCCGACGCCTATACTCTCTGACGGTGGAGCTCTTGACGCCTATGATGCTCGCCGTCTTCGCGGAGGGGTAGTGCAGCAGGGAGGCACAGAGAACGAGCGATTCTTTGCGAGTGAGCCCGAGACCTTTGATGTGCGACCAGCCAGACTTTGTGAGAGCGCTTTCGAGCAGAGCTGTCTCTCGTTCCCGGCTTGCTGCTGTCTCGTCTTCGAGATGGCTGCTGACGCGCCTGTTCATATGGGAGATAGCAAAAAGCAAAATGAGTAGCGCAACGATGTACACGCCCAGGCATAGATAGCTGACGGCTTCCGTCACGCCGTAGATGCTGGGGGCGATTCTTGAAACTGCCCTGAATAGAAGTCCTCCGATACAAAAGGACATGAAAGTGTCGCAGGCGTTGGCCCGCGAACGGTGATCTTCGCATGCGCGGACTAGCAGGAGGGCGAGGATAAGCATGATGGCACTTGGGAGAATCGCCAAAGGTGAGACAGATTGCCAGTCATGCAGAGACGGATCGCCTCCCGAGGGTGACCCGACATAGATAAGGGGCTGGGGAAATGGCGAGTGCGGCAGAAGACGGGCCCATGCCACCGGCTGTAGGGCGCCAACAACGAGTGCGACGATGGGGAGGAGAAGGGAAGGGATGGGGCTGCGCCGCGTTTCGAAGTCAGGCAGATCGTCTGTTTCGACGACCCAGGGAAAGAGGAACCCGCAAAGCAAAGAGCAGACAAAACAGATAATGGGCGCGCCCTTGAGAAGGGAGCCCGTCTCAACGAACAGCGCGCTCGAGTAGGCCGCGATCCTCGCGGGAATCCCTTGATGGGACGCATCTCGTATGGCTGGGGCAAGCGAGACAACGTGAATCCAGACGAGGGCGCAGAAGGCAACGGAAGCGACGACGCCAACGATAAATGCAAGGGTTACCAGGGCGCCATGCCTTCCGACTTGACGACGAACGTCTGGATGCCGGGAGACCCACAGCCCAATGAGGACGCCGAGAAAGACCCATGCAGACAGGCTCGAAAGCGATGATGCACCGGCTATGGCGTCAGGTGAGGAACTTTTCGGCATATAGGGGGCGCCCGCAAGAAGGGCAAACCAGGCGCACCAGATCGTTGGGAGGGCCGTGCCAAAGCGATGATACATAGGCCCCTCCACATCCCGGTGGCATCTGTCGCTCATATATCAGAAGCATAGCTATATAGTACGCTTTGTATCTGTCGTTGGGGTCGAATGTCTATTGCATGAGTTGGCGTCTTTCGTTGTCATTGCCGCTTGTGGCATAGATGGCGCTCCGGTCTTCCGCGCCTGGGTCTCCCGTGGTGCGCGGTCCTGCCTTTTGGCGCTTGTGTGAATCCGGTTGGTAAATCTTCTGTTGCCGCCGTGTTCCTCATCCGCGCCTGTTGGATATAGAATAGGGCACAGTAGGGCCAGCAGGCCATGAGTACGGTGGCGCACGCTCTCTCGTGTGCCGGAGGGGCACCCCCGCGGTGCCAGGGAAAGGGGTTTTACCATGCAGGACTATGGGAAGAAGATGGGCTGGACCCGCAGCGGTCTGTTCGTCAGCGCCCTGCTGCTCGTCGTGATGGGCATCCTGTGCTTCGTCGCCCACGGCATCATGCCTGAGCCGCTGCACAACACGACGCTGCCGACGGGCTACGAGCCTGGCGCGCTCATCGGTGCCGCCGTCATGGCCATCGTGGGCGTTGTGTTCATGGCTGCCTTCAAGATGGGTGGCGGCTCGAAGAACCTGTCGGGCTTCATGATCCTGCCCGGTCTGTACTCCTTCATCTGCGTCATCGCGGTGCTCGTTGACCCGCTGTGCGGCACGCTGTCCTACGAGTGGGTCATCGCCGTGCTCATCGGCCTGTTTGGCGCCATCCTATTCATCGAGGGCGTCTTCGCCTCTCGTGTCATTGGCTACAGCCTGTGGGCTCTTCAGGTCGTCATCGGCCTCGTCATGATCGTCCTGGCTCTGGCTGTTGTGTACGACTCCGCCATGGCTGCTCAGGTCACCGGCGTTGCCTTCATCGTGCTCGCCGCCGAGGTTGCCCTGCGCGCCGTCAAGGCTGGCAGCATCCAGATCCCCGCGTAAGCACAAGTGCGAGAATCCTGGCGTGCCAACGGGCGCGCCTGCGCCATTGGTTGCATTTCAGGCCACTCGATCCTTTTGATCGGGTGGCCTTTTGTATAGAAGCCGTTGGGCGCGGTTGGCCGTACAGGGCCCGCACCTAGCGGATTTTCCCCATCGAGAGAGGAGCCCCAGCACGCATGTATCCCACGATCACGCTGTTCGGCCGCACGCTCGGCACATACGGCATCTGCGCTGCCCTAGGGGTGCTTGCCCTGCTGGGATGCGTTGCCTTGCTTGCCCGCAGGCGCGGCATGTCTCCTGATGACGAGGTCATCTGCGCCCTCGTCTCCCTCATCGGCGTGGCCCTGGGAGCCAGTGCGCTGTATGGACTCACGAACGCCGGCGCCATCGGGGACGTCCTCACGAACGCCTCTTCGTACTCGGGCCTGGGGGCGCTGCTGGCCGACCTAGCGCGCTGCTTCGACGGCTTTGTCTTCTACGGCGGTCTCATCGGCGGGCTTGCTGTCGGCTCGATCTACGCGCACGCGAGGGGTTGGGACGTCCTGGCCCATCTCGACATCTTCGCCGTGGCTATCCCCCTGTTCCACGTGTTCGGACGCATCGGCTGCTTCTTCGGGGGCTGCTGCTATGGCGTGGAGGTGCCGTGGGGGATAACGTATACGATGGATCCCATCGCTCAGGCAAACGGCGTTCCGCGCGTGCCCATTCAACTCATTG
Source organism: Coriobacteriia bacterium (assembly GCA_018368455.1). NCBI lineage: Bacteria > Bacillati > Actinomycetota > Coriobacteriia > Coriobacteriia bacterium. The sequence goes on along the minus strand of JAGZEG010000006.1, from coordinate 88,967 downwards.
AGGCCGCGTGCAACCTCGTCATCTTTGCCACGTTGCTCGCGTTGTTCCTGCGAGGTCACATGGGACGCCGCCTCATCGGCGTTTACGGGCTGCTGTACGGCTGCGTGCGCTTCGTTGACGAGTTCTGGCGCGGCGATGCTTACCGAGGCTTCCTCGGGCCGTTTTCCACGTCGCAGTGGATCAGTCTCCTGGTCATCGTGGCGAGCGTGATCCTGCTCGTTGCCATGCATCGGAAGCAAAACGCCAAGGCATTCGCCACACGAGATTGATGAGTGTGGTAGGCTGTCGACGTCAAACCACGAGAAGGGAAGATCATGGATCAGAGTAACAAGGGTTTCTCGATAGCGGCGCTCGTTCTTGGTCTTCTTGCCATCGTCTTCATGTTCGTGCCCGGTATCCCGGGGTGGCTGTGCCTCCTGCTTTCCATCATCGGCCTCGTGCTGGCGTCGAAGGGCATGAAGCTCAATCCTGCCGGCGAGTCCGGCCACGGCATGGCGGTCGCGGGCCTCGTTCTGTGCATCATCACGCTCGTGATGAGCCTCTTTGCTGTCATTTGCGTCATGGGTGCCTGCGCGACGCTCGGTGTCATCGGCGCTGCCGCCGCCGCATAGACGCTGCGTTTCGTCTTGCATGCTAAGCGTACAGAGCTGATCGTCGAAAGGGGCGTCATCCGTGCAGTCCAAGGCTAGCAGCAAGGGCATCGCATCCATGGTGCTCGGCATCCTGTCCATCGTGCTGTGCTACGTTCCCGTACTGGGACTCATTCTGTCGCTTGTTGGTCTACCGCTCGGGGTGTCGGCCATGCGTGCGCTGGCGCCTGGCACGCCGGGTGGCGGCCGTGGCATGGCTATCGCCGGTGTCGTCACGTCCATCGTTGGACTCGTCTTTGGCCTGCTGATCATTGCGGGCGTCCTGCTGGTTGGCTGCGCGGGGCTCGCGGGCTTCACCCAGTACTATCCCTACTACTAGCATGGCGTCCGCTCTCGGCGAATCCGGGCCTGAGCTCACGGCGCACGGCAAGCCCGTACCTCACAACTGGCGCGTGCTCGTCACGTTCGTCTGGATCGGCCAGGCGTTCTCGATCCTGACGAGCTTCGCGGCGAACTACGCCGTTGTGTGGTGGCTCACGGAGTCGACGGGCTCGGCAACGCTGCTGACGTTCATGACGGCGATGATGTACCTACCCATGGCGGTGCTCGGGCCGTTTGCCGGCACGATCGTCGATCGCTTCTCGCGGCGCGCCGTCATGATGGGCGCCGACCTTGCCACGGCGGCCTTCGCCCTTGTCATGGCGCTGCTCGTCATCGCGGGCCACCTCTCCGTCGCGCTCATCGTCATCATGATGCTGGCGCGCTCCGTGTTCCAGTCGTTCCACTCGCCGGCCATGCAGGCGCTCATGCCCTGCCTCGTGCCCGACCGCCACCTCGTGCGCATCTCGTCGCTGGGTCAGGGCATCCAGTCCATCGCGAACATCGCGGGACCGGCGCTGGGCATCCTGCTGTACACGACGTTTGGCCTGCAGGCCGCGCTGCTGCTCGACGTAGGCGGCGCGCTCATCGCCTGCGGCTGCCTGCTGTTCGTGCACGTCGCCGACGACGGCCACATGGCAACGGCGCAGCGCACGAGCGTGTTAGCTGAGATGCGTGACGGCGTGCGGGCCGTGCGCAGCGTTCGCGGCCTCGCGCCCGCCTTCCTGTGGATTCTGGCCGGCTATCTGTTCTTTGCGCCCATGGCCTCTCTGTTCCCGCTCATGACGTACAACCACTTCGGCGGCGACGGCTTCCAGGCGTCGCTTGTCGAGGCCGTGTGGGGCATCGGCGCGTTTGTGGGAACGCTGTTGCTGGCGGCGTGGGGCGGCGGGCGCCGGCTTATGCTGCTCGTCATCGTCTCCATGGCGGGGCTGGGCGCGTTCACGCTCGTCGAGGGGCTGCTGCCGCCAAACGCGTTCGTCGCGTTCGTCATCCTCATGGCGCCAGAGGCTGTCGTGGCGGCCCTGTACTACACGCCGCTCATGGCACTCATCCAGCGCCTCATCGAGCCTCAGCTGCTCGGTCGCGTCATGGCGCTCTACATGGCGGGGAGCTCCATCGTTGCGCCCATTGCGCTGCTCATCAGCGGCCCGCTGGCCGATGCCTGGGGCGTGGCCGCGTGGTTTGCCGTGTGCGGCGCGGGCATGCTCATCGTCGGCATCGCGATGTGGCTGACGCCGAGCGTGCGCGGTCTCGACGCTCTTGCCCAGCGTCGCGCCGACGAGCTTGCTGCGGCGCAGGCGGCCCAGCCGGAACCGGCCGACAGCCCCCTGGGTTAAGGGCCTGCGACTGCCGACTAGCGGGGCAGGCGGCGCGGTGCCGCGCTATAAAATGCGGTCTCGTGAAATCGCCCGCTACAAAAAGCCGCGTCGTGTACGATTTCGAGCGTTTTGGACAGGTATTACCCATGCTATAAATAGTATCACCGCAGGTAAAACGTCTGCTGAAAATCCTACTAGCTAACGAATATCGTGCAGAAGACGCCGTTTTGTAGCAGCGCAATTCACGAGAGGGGTTTTCGTAGCAGCCGCCGCTCCTCGGGGGCTCCTCCGTCGCGCTCCATTTCCCCAGGCGTACTCGCGCGCTTCCGGGTTGTGCTCGCGCTCCTCGGGGGCTCCTCCGTCGCGTCTCCCGCATGCCCCCGGCGCCGTACTCGCGCGCTCCCGCTCTCCGGAGCGCTTCCTTTTGTGCGCCCCGGTGCTCCGCGCGCGTCCCCGTGTCTCCGCGGGCCCTGCTACTGCTCGGCCCCTTCGGGCAGCGTCCCCGTATACACGATGACGTCTCCTGCCAGTAGCGTTGTCGTGCCGTGTGGCAGCAGCGTGTCCCCGCCGCGCTTGACGAGCACGGCCAGGCCGTTCGGGGCGAGCGGCACCTGCGAGAGCTTCCGTCCTACCCAGGGGTGCCCCTCGCCGAGGGAGAGCTCTCGCAGCGGCGTGCCTTGGGAGTCGCCCCGTCCCCGAGCGGGCGTGTAGCTCGGCGCGCTCATGACGAGCTGGTCGCCGGCGCGCAGCACCGTTGCCCCGTGCGGCACGATGTCCTGGTCGCCGCGTCGCACGAGCAGGACGAGAAAGCCGCTCGGCAGCCCCGCGCTGCGCAGCTCGCACCCATCCCACGTCGAACCCGGCTTCACGTCGAGCTCGAACAGCGTGTAGGAGCTCTGCTCCTCGTAGTCGGTGAACGTGCGCATGACGGACTCGCGGTCGTCGACGAGGCCGAGCTTGCGGGCGCAGAGAGGCAGCAGCGGTCCCTGCAGCAGAATGGACAGGATGACGACCCACATGACGGTGTGGTACATCCCGAAGCCGTGGGCGGCACCCGTCCCCGAAAGCGCCTCGAGCGCGAACAGGGCGAACGTCAGCGAGGACGCGCCGCGCAGTCCGGCGGCGGACACGAACGCGAGCTGGCGCCAGCTGCGCCCGCATGGCTTGCCGATGAGTGTCGCCGCCACGGGCCGCGCCACGAACGTCAGCACGAGGAAGACGCAGACGCCCTGCGGCAGCACGGAGAGCATGTTGCTGGGGAACGCCAGCAGGCCGAACAGGAAGAAGATCATGATCTGTGCCACGTGCGTCAGGCCGTCGAAGAAGTGGACGATGGCCGTCTTGCCGCCGACGCGCCCGCTGTTGCCCACGATGAGGCCAGCGAGGTAGACGGAGAGGAACCCGTTGCCGCCCACGAACTCGGGTAGGCCGAACGCCAGCAGCGACACGGCGACGAGCAGCACGGGCGCCATGGCGTCGTCGCGCTCGCCCACCTTTGGCATGACGAGGCTCGTGCCCAGGCCGAGCAGGGCGCCGCACGCGCCTCCGATGACGAGCTGCATGACGAGCGTCGTTGCGACGGTTACCGGCGTGGCCGTGCCCTCGGCGAATAGCAGCGCCACGAACGTCAGCAGGTAGGCGAACGGGTCGTTCGAGCCCGACTCGATCTCGAGCACGGACGCGAGGCCGCCCTTGAGGTTGAGCCGCTGGGCACGCAGTACCGAGAAGACGCTCGCTGCGTCCGTCGACGAGATGACCGAGCCGAGCAGGAAGCTGTCGACCCAGGACTGGCCCAGCAGGAAGTGACAGCCGAGTGCCACGACGCCTGCAGTGACGGCCGTGCCCAGACTCGCCAGTACGAGGGACTCGACGGCGTGGGGCCGCGCGATGGACCACTTCGTCCCGAAGCCACCGTAGAACATGATGATGACGAGTCCGAGCGTCGCGACGTTCTTGCACAGCTCGTAGTTGGAGAATTGGATACCGACGGGCCCGTCCTCGCCGAAGACCATGCCAAGCAGGATGAAGGCAAGTAGCGCAGGCACGCCGATACGGGAGAACGCACGGGTGGCGAGAAGGCAGGTTATGAGGCCTGTACCTGCGATAATGAGAAATACGTTCAAATGAAAAACACCACCAAAAAAACAAGTAATATCCGACACAACGAGTGCGGTCTCACGAACTTTGTCAATGGTACAATCATCTGGAATGGCGGGTCCCGGCGTGTGTCGTGGGGACGACTCATGTTGGGTTGCTGGCGCCATAATCGGGGGGCAAAAAGGAGTTCGCGGATGAGTCAACGCCTTAAGCGAGTCCTGGTCGTCTATTCTACGGTATCCGGCTGCACTGCCACCATCGCACGGAGGATCGGCGTCGACCTCATAGCATATGGCGCGCGTCCGTTCGTACGCAGCGTCGAGGAGGTCGATCGCATCGCGGGCGCCTATGACGCCATCGTGTTCGGAAGCGGCGTGCGCATGGGCAAGTGGCACAAGGAGGCACGCGACTGGATCCAGCGCAATCTCGACGAGCTTTCGAGCCTGCCGGTGGCGCTGTTCTCCGTAGGCTTGCGCGGCGTCAGCGCTGATGGACACGTCGACGAGGCGATGGCCAAGAGCGACCTGCAGCGCGCGATGTCATCCGCTGGCGTTACCCATACGGTGGGTTCTGTCGTGCTGCCTGGCTGGAAGCGCAGCGAGGGCTTCAACGCCATGGAGAAGATCGCGCTGCGCGTTTACCCGCTGGAAGACGGGGACTACCGCAACTGGGACATGGTCGATCGCTGGGTGGCCGAGGTCGGGCCCGTGCTGATGGGTCGCGGCCCGCGCCTGTAGCGCGCGCCGGGCGCCAGCGCGGCGAGGAAGAGCGAGAGAGGGCGCGGGAACGACAGCATGAAGCGCACGACGCTGGTGAGCCCCGAAGAGACGGCCTACGGCAGCGAGCGGGGATCGCTCAAGCTGTTCTTTAGCTATGCGCCGTTTGCCGGCACAACGACGGCTCTGCTCGACGAGGTCCAGGGCATGGAGGGTCGCGGCAAGGACGTCTTCATCGCTGAGCTCACCGTGCCGGGCACGGGAGAGCGCCGCGGCGTCCCGTTCGACGTCGACCAGGTGCTTAAGCGCCGCCCCGACCTCGTGGCGCTCGATGACTTTGCGGCGGAGAACCCGTCGGGCTCGCGCAACCGCTATCGCTACCAGGACGCGCTCGAGCTGCTGCATGCCGGCATCAACGTCTACGCCGAGCTCAGCGTCGCGAACCTCGAAAACGAGGCCGATCGCGTCATGCTCGTCACGGATCGTCGGCCCGGCGAGCTCGTGCCAGACTACCTGTTCTACACGGCGCAGCAGGTCGAGTTCGTCGACATTGACCCGCAGGAGCTCATCGAGCGCTGCCAGGCGGCGGGCCGACCCGTCGACGACGTCAAGGTATTGCGACAGCTGCGCGTGCTCGCTCTGCAGTGCGTGTCGCAGTACGCGACGTCCTCTACGACGACGGACGCCGCCGCCCGCCGCGCCGTGTCGTTCGCGCCGCGCGAGAGCGTCGTGGCCATCGTGTCGCCGGGCATGCTGCCGGCCGCCGTGCTGCGCGAGGCCGCTGCCCTGGCCGGCGCCGTGCACGCTCCGTTGCGCGCCGTGTGCGCTGTTCGCGAGCGCCGCGAGGGGTCGCACCGGGCCTCGGGTGACGAGCGCTCCCTGGCGCGGCTCGCCGAGCAGGTCGAGGCCATGGGCTTCGAGTTCGAGGTCATCTATGGTGCCGACGAGGCGGAGACCGTGCGCGACTACCTGCGCGCCCAGGGCATCTCCGACGTTGTCGTCGCACGCCGGCCCGTCTCGCGCGCCCGTCGCCTGCTGCTGCCCGTCCAGCCGACGTTCGTCGATCGCATGAGCGAGGGCCTGCTCGGCGTGCGCCTGCACGTCGTGGACGCCGAGATGCCGGCCGGGCGCGCTCAGCCCGTCATCGGCCGTGGCGTCGCGACGCTGCTCGACTTCCGCGCGAGTCACCTCCTCGCCGCGTCTGTTGTGAGCGTCCTGGCGGCTGCGCTGGGCTTGGGTGCCGCTGTGCTCGGCCTGCCGGAGGTGGCGTCGAGCCTCGTGTGGGTGCTGGCCGTGGCGCTCGTCGCCGGCCTGACGCGCAGCTACTTGCCGGCTGCCCTGTCAATCGTGCTCGCCGGCGTGCTGCACGCTCGCGTTGTGGCGCCGCTGCACGGCGTCGAGGGCGCGAGCCGCGGCGTTGACCTCGTGCTGTTGCTCGTGACGCTGTCCGTCATCGCGTTCGTTGTCGTGCGCCTGGAACGCAGTGCCCGTCAGGCGCGCCGCCGCGAGCAGCATACGCAGGCGCTCTACGAGCTCAACCGTCGCCTGCTGAGCGTGCGCGGTCTCGTGGACGTCGTCGATGTCTCGCTTGACGCCATCGTGCGCCTGTTCGATCGCTCCGCCGTGTTCTACGTCGCCGACCCGCTGGCCGTGACCGGCGAGATGGCCGGCATCGGTGCGGCGCTCGTGTTTGCGGGGGGCGCGGCCCCAGAGGCGCCCTCTGCGGGCCCGACGGGCTCCAACAGCGCTCAGGGGGCGCTGCGTGCGCACCGGACGGGCGCTGTGCGCGCGGTTCCGGGCGATCTGGGCGAGCGCGAGTTCAACAAGATCACGGAGCGCAACATCGCGCACTGGGTGTTCGTTAACGGCGCCGAGGCCGGCAGCGGCACGCACACGAGCGAGACGTCCGACGTCCGCTATATCCCGCTCGTCATGGACGAGGAGGTCATCGGCGTCATCGGCATCTCCGCGCGCCGGCGTCTGTCGCTGGGCGAGGAGTCGTTCCTGCAGATGGTGGCAGACCAGGTCCTCAACGCCCTCGAGCGCCAGGCGCTGTCGATGAAGCACCTCGCCGACATGCGCGGCCTGCGCGTCGGCTCCATCCGCGACGCGTTTATGGGGCGGCTCGTGGCGTCAGTCAACCGCTCCGCCGGCACGATCGCCGAGCTTTCGCACATGCTGCAGGCCGCCCGCTCCGAGGATGCGGAGTATCGCGAGGAGCTTGAGCAGGCCGTCGGCATCGAGTCGCTGCGCAGCCGCATCATGGTGGGGCGCGTCCTCTCTGACCTCGAGGAGGAGCCGCGCGGCGTGGCGAGCGACCTGCGCGCCATCGTGTCCGACGCTGTCGAGCGCTCGCGCCAGGGCCACGGCTCGACGCTCATCGACCTCGAGCCCGGTGGCGAAGCTGCCTCGCTCGTCGTGGACCGCGAGCTTGTCGAGACGGCGGCAACGCTCGTCATAGAGGCGTCGCTGGCGTTTGCGCCCGTCGGCAGCATCGTGACGGTGAGCGTGGCCGAGCACCCCGAGCGCTTCGTCGTGAGCGTGGCCGACGACCGGCCTGACCCGCTTGCCGGCCAACCGGCGGCACTGGCACCTGGCTACGACGCCGACCGCGCGAGCGACGTCGTCGCGTTCTTCTCAGACCGCGCGTCCGTGCTGTCCGACGTTGCCCACGAGCGTCTTGCGCGCGCCATGCGCGTCCCCCCGGCGGCGTGCACGATCGACGGCCGCGTCGACCTGAGGCGCGCCCAGCGTTTCGACCGCGTCGCCTATGGCCTGTACGTAGCGGCGCTCATCGTGCGCGCCCACAACGGCGAGATAAAAACGCGCCACCGTCTGGGCGGCGGAGCCGTGACGTCGTTCTCGCTGCCGCGCGAGTAGGTTTCGCAGGGGTCGTCCTGCCGCAGGCCGCCGCGCTGGCACGTGCGCTATGATGAAACGCTACCGACGACACGATCGCACAGTGCAGGCGCCACAGGGTGCGCCCGTGAGAGGGGAGGCCCCATGGCCATGTCGGCACGAGGCGAGGACTTCGAGCGCCTTGCTATTCGCTGGGCGGACGCTCCCCACACGAAGGAGGGCTACCCCAACATCATCGCCGCGATATCGGCGTTTCCCGAGCGCTTTGTCGCCAACCGTGACAGCCTGCCGCAAAACGACACGGACCGCGCGTTCGCGCTCGTGTGCCGCGCCTGCGAGCTGCTCGACGTCAGGCTCGCCTCCGCGTCGGGCGACGAGGAGGCCAACCGCATCACGGCCGAGGCGACGGGCTGCCTCGACGAGGCGCTCAAGCTCGACCCCACGTGCTACGACGCGCTGCGCATCCGGCACATGCTCGAGTTCGGGCCGCGCGACGCCATGGTGGGCTTTCTGACGGAGAGCGCCGACGAGGTGCTCGAGATGTGCCAGGCCACCTCGCGCGCAAACGACATCGACGTGCCGCAGGGGGCGTGGTCGCACTCGGTCTACATGCGGCCCTACCTGCGCTGGCAGCTCACGCTTGCCAACGAGCAACTCAACAGCGGGCGGTACCGACGCTCGCTCGAGGTGTGCGAGGCCCTGCTCGAGCAGGACGCGCCCGACATGGCGGGCGCCCGCCTCGTCGCGGCGTACGACTGCGTGAAGCTCGAGGATCCCGAGGCGCTCGCGGCGCTCATCGCGCGCTTCCCCGGCGACGACAACGCGTGGTTTGCGCTCGCACGGCTGTTCATGGCGTACAAGCAGCGCCGGCTCGACGACGCCGCCGCCATCCTGCACGACATCGTGCGCCGCTTCGCGCTGGCAGGGACGACGCTCACGTACCAGGACGAGCTGCCGGCCGGCTCGTTCGGCCATCTCGAGTACGCGCCCGGTTCGGCCGACGAGCTGTTCGTCGCCGTGTCCGAGGCCGCCGTCATCCTCGACGAGAACTGCGGCGAGGGGCTGTCTCCGCTATCGCAGTGGATCGCCGACGACGCGATCGTCACCCAGGCTCGCGAGGTCGAGGAGGCCCAGCAGGCGGTCGAGGGCGCTGCCGATGGGAGCGCGTCGGAAAACCCTGCCGCTGGCCAGGCGCCGTCTGCGCCCGCTGAAGGAGGCCGCTGATGCTCGTTTCGTCCGAGCTTGTGAACCGCTTGCTCAAGAAGCTGTGCGTCCGGGATCCCTCCCTTGAGGCCGACGCGCACCGCATGGCCGAGCTCAGCCGCACGGCGCTGCGCAACCCGGCCTCCATCGCTGTCGACGACGAAGACCGCGCGTTCATCGCGCTGGACAAGGCCATCGCCCTCGCTCGGCGCGAGCTGGACGACGAGGCCGACTCGCCCGTGCCTCCGGCGCCGGCCGCCCGTCTCACGCGCACGCGCGCCCAGCTCAACCGCTGCCTGGCGCTCGATCCCCACTGCTATGACGCGCGCCTGTTGCTCATTCTTGCCGACGACACGACGCAGGACGTCGCGCTCGAGGAGCTGCTTGCCCTGTCTGTCGAGGCGCGCTCCTGGTGCACGGAGCGCTCGCGGGCATATGACGGCGCGACGGTTGACGCATGGGACGCTGTGTTCCTGCGTCCGTGGTTGCGCATCGAGGGCAAGATCATCGACCTGCTCGTTGCGAGCGCCTGCTATCGCGAGGCGCTTGAGCGGTGCCGCGTGCTGCTCAAGGCGTCGCCTGCCGACGGCCAGGGCATCCGCCACACGGCGGCGCTCATCCTGGCGCGCCTTGAGGACGAGCGGGGGCTCGACGAGCTCGACGCGCTGTTTGGCCGCGCGGGCAGCACGTGGATGCACCTGGCGCGTGCCATGCTGCTGTACAAGCTCGGGCGTCTCGACGCCGCCCGCCGCGCCGTCATCGGCCTGGCCGAGCTGTGTCCCGGTGCGGCATACTACCTGACGTATCCGAGCTACGTACCGCCTTACTTGCCGGATCGCCCGCCGTTCACGCCGGGCAGCGAGTACGAGTCGCTCTATGCGACGTTCGAGGCCGACTTCCTCGTCGTTGACACGCCCGACTTTGTGCCATGGGCGAACGCGGTGTCCGCCTTTGCGAGCGCTGCGGAGAAGTACGGCCGCTTGCACGGCGACGATCTGGAGTAACGGAAGGCTCACTGTCCTGAAGTGTTCGCGGGGCCTGCCGCATCTCGCGGAAAGAACGCGCTGCGGGGCGGTCGTCCTGGGTACATTGGGTGATGTGCGGATTCGTGTTTGCTCGGTGTCGCGCGGACGTGGCGGCCCGGGCCTGCACATGGTATGGTTATCGGCGCGCCGTTCGCGCCCACGGAAGGGCGTCTCAGCTCAGGCGCCCTATTGCGATTGGAGTTCTCGTCATGGCCAACAAGCTCGTGAAGGTGCACTACAAGGGCACGCTCGACGACGGCAGCGTGTTCGACAGCAGCGAGGGGCGCGACCCCATCTCGTTCGTCGAGGGCAGCCACCAGGTCATTCCCGGCTTCGAGAACGCCGTTGCCGGCATGCAGCCGGGCGACAAGGTGAAGATCCACCTGGAGCCGAAGGACGCCTATGGCGAGCGCGACGAGCGTCTCGTGCAGGTCATCCCGACGGACAGCATCCCCAACGCTGACCAGCTGCCCGTGGGCAAGACGGTGTACTTCCGCAACCCGGCCGGCTATCCCATGGCCGCTGTCGTGACGAAGATCGAGGACGGCAAGGCCCACCTCGACTTCAACCACCAGCTCGCTGGTAAGGCGCTGAACTTCGAGCTCGAGCTCGTGTCGCGCGAGGATGCCCCCGAGCACACCTGCGGTGACTGCTCGAGCTGCGGCGGCTCCTGCGGTGGCGGCTGCGGCGGCTGCTAAAGCCCGCGGTTCCGTATAGAGCGCTTGCGATTCAGCGGCTCGGTTGGCCTCTCCTGCGCGGAGGGCCGGCCGGGCCGCTTTTTCGTGGACGTGCGGCTGACTGTGCCGGCACACCGAGGCCGCCTGTGCCCAAGAGGCCGCCGCGCGGCCAAAAACGCGAGCCGTGAACGTTCCCTCATGCTCGCTAGGAATATCTGCTTGCAAGCTGCGGTGCCCTCACCTGCGATTTTGCTGAGATATCTGCAGGTGGATGCTGCAAATCCTGCGCTTGTACTCATCGGTGGTATGCACGCCCCGGATTCTCGTCCATGAAACAGCTTCTGCGCGGCAAGGTCTTCCGTGGACTCATACGCCGGGCCTCTCGGAGGGGATCTCGCTCACTGCGCTGTCGCTCGTCCCACGTTCCCTGCGCCGTCGCCTTTCAGCTCCTGCACGAGCGCTTGCACCGCCTTGTTGCTCGTCCCCGCAGGAAAGCACAGACAGAAGCATGACTGAGCCACCGTGTCGGAGATGTCGAGCGCCTCAAGCCCCGCAAGCTGCAGCATGTCGCGCTTCTGGCCGTAGGAGCGCGCCACGAGATAGACCTCGTTTGCCGACGTGTCGGGACGCAGTAGAGCCGACGGCGTGCTGACGGCTCTGACGTGGTAGCGCGGCTTGCAGCCGTGCGCCGTGAAGAAGTCGCTGCGCGTGCTGTTGAACGTCGCCATGACCGGCAGACTTGAGAGCGGCACGGGATAGGCTGCGATGTCCTGGACGCTGACGCTTGAACGTCCTGCGAGCGGATGGTGGCTGCTGACGAGCGCGACCATGGGATCCATCTCGAGGGGCAGCACACTCATGCCGTCTGGCAGGTCGACGATCTCGCCCGGCTGAAAGCTCTCCATGCAGCAGGTGCGAAACGACGCGTCGCACAGACCGGCTTCAAACGATTCTGCAATGGTCAGCGTGTTGTCGAGCGGGTGGGAGACGACTTCGTAGCGCGGGTCCTCCGCCAGCTTCGAGAGCGCCTTTCTGAACCGGGCCATCGAGGCAGCGGGGAACATGTCGATCATCGAGAACTCGCCGAACACGAAGCGAACGGCAACGACCTTAGACAACCCGCGACACTGCTCGACGAGCGCGTCGTACTCGTCAAGCAGCCCGGAGATGTGCTCGTAGAACAGGGCTCCCTCGCGTGTGAGCGACAGACTCCCGTGGCGATCGAACAGGGGAAAGCCGAGCTCGTCCTCTATGGCCTGGATGTGCATGCTCATCTTAGGCTGGCTCATGTACAGTTTCTTCGCCGCCGCCGTGAAACTCATCGACGACGCGGCGACCAAAAACTCTCGTAGGTATTCGTCCCTCACCAGCGCCCCCTGTCGTCCAGACAGTTTGCCGAGCCTCTCATCTCTTCTCATAAGAATAGTTTATGAGCGCCCTCAAGGCTAGCGATGCATGCTATGGGATTTCGGTCTTTGGGGCATCGCCTCCCGCCGACGTACTGTTTCAGCGTGTATTCAGGCGAGTCGCCCGCGCACCCGGTGTCTGGGCTCAGGGGTGGCATCGGGCGCGCGGGCGGTTCGTCCCAAGGTCGTTTCGATGGGCTCGGCAAGAGTGCGGAACGCAGCGAAGCGGCGAGGAGAGTCGAGGAAGGGACTTGCGATGGAACTGACGAGGCGGGGCTTTCTGACGGGGGCGGCCATGGCCGCGACGGGCGCAGTCGCTGCGGGCGCGATGGCCGCGCAGCCTGCGACGCAGGCCAACGCGGCCGAGGCTACGGCCCCGACGGCCGAGACGATGGCCGCCAACGCCAACGGCGACTACGTGCCCACGTGGACGTGGGAGGTGCCCCCGGCCGCCATTACCGATGACCAGATCGCCGAGACGTATGACTACGACATCGTCATCTGCGGTGCAGGCATCTCGTCCGGCCCGGCGGCTCTGTACGCCGCCCAGCAGGGCGCCAAGGTCGTCGTGCTTGAGAAGGCCGGCAAGGTCATGAACAAGCGCCTGCACACGATGGGCTTCAACGCGCGTTGCCAGAAGGAGGCGGGCATCGAGTTCGACCGCACGGAGACGCTGCGTGACTTCTGGAACATCACGAACGCCTTCCAGGGCCGCCTGTCGCTCTACGCGCGCTTCTTCGACAACTCCGGCCCGTTCATCGACTGGCTCGAGGAGCAGATGGCTACGATCGGCTGTACCCTGCTTCCCGGCATGCCGAGCTTCGCGGCGGGCGGCGGTGGCGTCCAGTTCTGGAACGAGTACCCCACGCCCATCTTCTTTGGCGAGCCGGGTACGGGCAACATCACGGTCAACGGCTCGAACTGGGACTGGGCTGAGGCCATTGCCGACCTCGCCAAGAACGCCGGTGCCGAGTACGTGTTCCACACGCCGGTGCGCCAGCTTGTCCGTGGCGGCGTCGCCAACGGCACGGAGGGCCGCGTCGAGGGTGTCATCGCCCAGCGCGAGGACGGCTCGTACGTGCGCTACAACGCCTCGAAGGGCGTGCTGCTGGCCACGGGCGACTTCGGCATGAACGAGGAGATGCTCCGCGCGTTCAACCCGACGCTGCTCAAGGTCGTCGACACGGTCGCCGAGCCCAACAACGTGGGCGACGGCCACATGATGGCCATGTGGGTCGGTGCGGACATGGACGCCTACGCCGGCGGCGACCTGTTCCCGATGAACACGACGACGGACTGCGCCGACCTGCGCCCGCTGCCCAGCGAGAACCCGGCGCTCGCCTCCATGCAGGAGCTCGGCTGGCGCCCCGCCGTCGCGAACCTCCAGGGCCTCATCGTCGACATGAGCGGTCGTCGCGTCGGCACGGAGGACATGGTGTTCCAGTCGTTCAGCCACGTCATCCTCTCGACGCCTAATGGCCGCGTCTACGGCATCTTCGACGGCGCGTGGCACGAGAAGTACAAGGACTTCGGCTACGCAGAGGTCGACCTCATGGCCATCAACACGCAGGAAGAGGTTGACAAGGAGGTCGAGCGCGGCATCATCCACAAGTACGACACGCTCGACGAGCTGTGCGCCGGCGAGGGCTTCGATCCCGACGTGTTCAACGAGACGATCCAGATCTACAACGATGCCTGCGCTGCCGGCGAGGACCGTCAGTTCCTCAAGGCGCCGAAGTACCTGGCCTCCATCGACACCGCGCCGTTCTACGTTGCCGAGATGGGCGTTGCCATGACGTCGACGCGCGGTGGCCTCAAGATCGACGACCACATCAACGTCATGGACAAGAAGGGCACGCCGATTCCGGGCCTCTATGCCGCGGGCAACACGGCCGGCTCGTTCTATGGCCACATCTATCCGCCGAACATGCCCGGCAGCGGCATCGGCCACGGCCAGACGTTCGGCTGGATCGCCGTCAAGGACATGCTGGGCGAGGATTACCTCTAACACAAAGAGACGCGTCCTGACCTGAGGTCAGACGACAGCGAGAGGGAGTGTCACGATGATCATCCATGCGAAGAGGCGCGCTATTGGTGCGCTGGCGTGCGGCGTCGTCCTGGCGGGCAGCCTGGGCATCTATGCGATGGGCAGCGACGTTGCTCTTGGCTCCGAGCAGGCGGCGAGCAGCACGGACGGGCAGGCTGCCTCGAGCGCAGCTGCCGACAACCCGTACCTCAACGTCACGCCCACGACGTACGGGGACGAGGAGCTCGCCAAGACGCTCATCGCCTCGGGCGCGACGTTCGCCGACCTGGACGAGGCCGGCATCAACGTGCTGCTCGACGAGGGCGGCAAGCTCGTGTATGACCCGCACCGCGGCCACTACGACTTCGAGTGCACTGACTGCCACCGCGAGGCTGCGACCGGCGATGCGGCCTCTGACAGCGCCGCGGGCGACGCCACGGACGTGAAGCCCGTGTTCATGTGCAACGTGTGCCACCGCATCACGGTGCCCGAGGGCTGGGAGAACCCGGAGAAGGGCGACAAGAAGCCGCAGTATGTCGACCCGAGCGTCATCTACGGCGACCTGGGCTACGGCACGAGCGGCCGCTCTTATGGCTTCCCCTACGGCTCGGCCGTGGCTGACTCCGCCAAGTAGGCCTGAGATCTTGTGATCTCCCGTGGCGTGATCGTGCGATGACGAGAGGGCCCGGCTGGAGCGTGTGCGCCAGCCGGGCCCTCCGCGTTTTGTGGGGCGCCTTTGGCTGTCCGAGGGCTTCCTCTGCCGCAGAGGACTCCTTTCGCGGCCAAAAACGCGAGCCGTGAACGTTCCCTCATGCTCGCTGGGAATATCTGCTTGCAAGCCGCAGCGCCCTCACCTGCGATTTTGCTGCGGACCCCGCAAACGTACGTAGCAGACTCGCCACCCGCTCCCGTCAGCGGCATACACGCCACGACTTCTCGTCCACGAAACGCTGACTTCCACACAAGGGAGCCTTCGAGAGGGCGCGCGTGTGGGCGCTCCGGGGTCTCCCTCGCGCGGAAGCCGGCCCGCAGGCTCTAGCGTGCCTTCCCAGCGGGGCCCATCGCGGCCTGCGCGAGGCGCCCGACGCTGGCGAGCACCGGGTAGGGGAGGACCTTCGCCGCCCCGCACGCCACCTTCATGTCGGGCGACGTGATGACGCTGCCCGCCCCGCGCTCCACGGCGGCGATGGCCTTGCGCACGATGTTGTAGGCGCTTTCCGTCCCAAAGGCAAAGCCGATGCCCGACGCCTTGCCGGCCTCGTCCCAGAAGCGTGTGCGCACGGCCTTGGGGCACACGGCACAGGCGTGGATGTCCGTGCCGCGCAGGTCCTCGTTGAGTGCGCGCGTCACGTCGAGCACGAAGCGCTTGGAGGCGGCGTAGGTCGCCATGGGGGATATGGGCAGATAGGCGGCCACGGACGCCATGTTTACGATGCGGGAGCCGGGGCCCATGTAAGCCAAGGCCATCTCGCACATCTCCGTGAGTGCCAGGCAGTTGAGTCTTACCATCTGCGTGTCGACACCGGCGGCGTCACAGGAGGCCTCGCTGTCATCCGTGCCCGCCCCAACACCGCCGAACGCCCCAAAGCGACCGAAGCCCGCGCTGTTGACGAGCCAGCCCACGCGCAGCTCACTGCCTTCGGCGGCAAGGCGGGAGGCCTCCTCGGTCAGTGCAGCCCGAAGCTCATCGAGCGCCGCCTGCTGCGTGAGATCGAGCGCGAACGGCCGTACGCGTGCATATGTGGAGCTGGCCAGTTCGGCCAGGCGCTCCGTGTTGCGCCCGATGGCCCAGAACTCGTCGATGCGTCCGTAGTATTCGCCGTCGAGCTGCCGCACGAACTCACGCCCGATGCCCGACGTGGCCCCCGTCACGATCGCGATGCTCTTCATCCAGTTGTCCTTCCTGCCTATCGTCTCTGTCTATATCCCCTTATGCCCAACAAGCTGGATCTGTGCCGACGCGGCCGCGGTTTGCTTCCTGTCTGGCGGGTGCTTGGCACCGCTATACATTCGTGGCGTACATAGGCTGCCGGTTTTGTCGTAGCGGCACGGCATACCGACCATAAAAAAGCGAGGCCGCCGACGTGATGCGGGAGCCTCGCCTCTACGTTGCAGTTTTAGCCGCTGTCGGGCGACAGGAACCGGAATCGGGCGCTACTCGCCGTCCTTTGCGGCGGCCAGCGCGTCGCGGACGGCCTGGCGCGTGCCTGCGTCCTCGAAGGCGTGGGCCAGACGCCACAGCGTGTCTGCGTCGGAGTCTGCGAGGTGCAGGTGCACGGCTCGCCGACCCTTGCTCGACAGGGCCGCCAGGTCGCCCTTGCTCTGCGCGACCTCAAGCTGTCCCAGGTAGTAGTCCTCGCCAGGCACCTTGATGTCGCCGTCCTCATAGGCGGAGAGGATGACGAACACGCCGGTGTTCTCGCCGCCCTTCTGCAGCTGGCCCGTCGAGTGCAGGTAGCGCGGGCCGATCTCCAGCGCCGTCGGCACCTCGAGGTTGCGGGCGAGCGTGTGGCGGATGACCTCCATCGGGCCGCGGCGCTCACCCGTGAACGGCAGAAACGCGTTGACGGAGATCCAGTTTTCGGGGCCGACGAGCGAGAACAGCGCGTCGAGCACCTCGTCGATCGTCCGCATCTTCGTGGGGTCGACGATGCCGGTCGCCTGCTCGAACGCGTCGGAGTACTCTGCGATGACCCAGGGCTCGGCCAGGCGGTGGGCCTTGCTCTGCATGAGGCCGTGTAGCGCGCGGCTCGCGTTGGTTTTGGCGAGCTGCACGTCGGGCTGGTTGAACGGCGGAACCTGCATGAGGTAGCCCATGAACGCGGTGGCATACTCCCACAGCACGAAGTGGCGGCCGATGTCCATGGAGTCCTCGAGCACGAACGAGCGCTGCGGCACCTCGGGCGATAGCAGCGACGCGTCGCGGTCAAACGTCGAGTCGGTGTGCGTGTGGTACACGACGACGGGATGCTTGGGCTGGTGGTGGTTCAGCAGGTTGACGTCGATCTCGATGTGCGGCACGACGCCCTTGCCGTTCTTGCCGAGCGACTCGGCGATGAGCTGCTCCATCCACAGGCCGAACACGCGGCCCGGCTGCGGCGAGATGTACGTGAAGCAGTTGGCCGACTCGTGAGACAGATTGCTCATCAGGAAGTCGGCGAGCTGGACGGCGGGGTTGTCGGGCGTGTCCTGCGCGCAGAGCGCCTCCATCTCGGCGGCGCGGGCCGCGAGGTCGCGCACGTCGAGACCGCACAGGGCGGCGGGCAGCAGGCCAAAGACCGACAGCGCGGAGAAGCGCCCGCCCACGGTGGGCTCGCCGAGGAACACGCCGCGGAATCCCAGCTCACGAGCGATGCTCTCGAGCTTCGTTCCGGGGTCGGTGATGGCAACGAAGCGCCGGCCCGCCTTATCGGGGCCGAGCTGCTCGACGGCGTCCTCCCAGATGAGCTTGAACATCGACAGCGTCTCGAGCGTGCTACCCGACTTGCTGCTCACGATGAAGAACGAGCGGGAGTAGTCGATGTTGCGCAGGATCTTGCGGATGTAGACCGGCGAGAGGCTGTCGAGCGTCGAGAAGCGTATGTCGGGGTGCTTCTCGGCGTTGAGCTTCGTGATCGTCATGGGGGCCTGGGAGCTGCCTCCCTCGCCGAGCAGGCCGACGCGGTCGAGCCCCTCGTCGATGACGTCCTGCGCGAACGCCATGATCTCATCGAGCGGCAGCGGGGGCTTGCTGGCAAGGTCGGCCCAGCCCATGAAGCCGCGGGCGCTCTCGAGTGCCTCCTCGGAGAAGTCGTACAGCGTGGCGTCCTTGGCGTGGACGCGCGAAGGAACGTTGCTGGCGATCAGGCGCTCTGAGGGCGTCAGAGCCTCCGGGGTGCACTGGGTGTCCAAGGTCAGACCTCGTTTCGGATGGGGCAATCGGTCGGTATGGCACGAAACACATGCGGTTACTATACGTCAGGTTGACGGGCCCTGCTCCCGACGCGCCTCGCTGAGGGCAAGTTGGCCGATACGCATGACAAAACTGCCCAGGCTCTTCACGCTGGCGCCACAAATGTAAAAGCATCCCACGATTGGTTTCGCGTGATCGGAACGAGGATGGCGTTAGTTGGGAGAGGCCTCGTCGTCGGACGTTGCATCGAGGGAAGCGCCGTCGTTTTGGGAAGCACGCTCGGGCAGCTTGGCGTCCTTGATGAAGTCGATGATGAATGACGACGTGAACACCGTGACGAGCGAGAACGCGATGCTGACGACCGGGATATAGCTCAGCGAGAGAGCGAGTACGGACAGGTCGGTGAACAGGTAGGAGAACGAGAGCCGCTTGCCCGTCAGGTGCGAGATGGCCAGCGCAAGCGCGTCATCGCCGCCGCTGGAGCCGCCCTGGCGCACGATGAGCCCCACGCCGACTCCCACGAAGGCGCCTCCGAGCAGCGCGGCAAGCAGCGGGGTGCCGCCGAGATCGGGCAGCAGGGGTGGCAGCGACTCCCACAGGCGATAGAACAGCGAGACGCACGTCGTGGCGTAGGCGGACAGCAGGATGAACCGCCCTCCCAGGAGGCGAAATGCCAGCAGGTAGCAGGTGATGTCGAGCACGGGCGTCGACAGCGACGGCGGGATGTTCAGCCAGTGGTTTGCGAGCAGGACGAAGCCGATGACGCCGCCCTCGGTGATGTCGACGCGCTGGTGGATGTTGTGGATGCCGAACGTGAGGATGGCTGCCCCGAGGGCGATGAGGACGATGCGCTGCCAGGTAAAGCAGGAGAGCGCGCCGCGCAGACGGGCGAGCAGGGCATGCGGCGCGGGGGAATCGTGGCCGGTACGCGGACTGTGCGGTTGGCGGGACGACATACGAATGCGCTCCTCGAGAATGCTGCCTCGTTCGTGTTCTTTTACGGTAAACGACCCTGACTCTGCAGGCAAGAGGCCGGGCCGAGGTTCCGAGAGCGTAGGACGTTTCACAAAAGAGGGGCCCGCCGCTGACCTTGCCAGCCCGGCGAGCCCCTCATCTCGATGACCTGTGGTGGTCGTTGCTTTAGCAGATCCTCGGCAGTTGCTCGCCGACGAGCATGTCGAGGATGCGCGTCGAGCCGAACGGCGTGCGCAGGCGCACCGTGTGGCCGCCCTCCTCGCTGGGCGCGACGATCTCGCCGATGATGGCGGCGTCGGCCCCGTATTTGTTGGCGCGCATGGCAGCCAACGCGGCGTCTGCCTGGTCTGTGGGTACGACGGCGACGATCTTGCCCTCGTTGGCCACCTGGAAGACGTCGTAGCCGAGCATCTCGCAGGCGCCGCGCACCTGGTCGCGCACGGGCACGCTGGCCTCGTCCACGAGGATGTCGACGCCCGACGCCTCGGAGAACTCGTTGAGCGTCGAGGCGAGGCCGCCGCGCGTCGGGTCGCGGAAGCAGCGCGTGGCCGGCGCCGCGGCCAGCACGTCGGCGATGAGGTGGTTGAGCGGCGCTGCGTCCGTCTCGATCGTCGTGGAGAACGTGAGCCCTTCGCGCTGTGAGATGATGGCGATGCCGTGGTCGCCGAGCGTCCCGGAGAGCAGCACCTTATCGCCGGGCTGGCAGTGCGAGCCCGACAGGTTGACGCCGGCCGGCACGAGGCCGACGCCTGCTGTGTTGATGAACACGCCGTCGGCGTGGCCGCGCTCGACGACCTTTGTGTCGCCGGTGACGATCTTGACGCCTGCCTCTGCCGCTACCTCGGACATCGTACGCACGATCTCGCGCAGCTTGTCCATGGGATAGCCCTCTTCGAGCACGAAGCCGCAGGACAGGTAGGCCACGCGGGCGCCGGACGTCGCGACGTCGTTTACGGTTCCGCACACGGCGAGCCGTCCGATGTTGCCGCCGGGGAAGAACTGCGGCGTCACGACGAACGAGTCAGTCGACATGGCGATACGCTCGCCGCCCAGCGGCACGACGCCTGCATCGTCGCCGGGCAGTGCAGCCTCGTCGGCGAACTCCGCCAGGAACAGGTCGTCGATGAGGCGCTTCATCATGGCGCCGCCCGAGCCGTGCCCCAGGCGAACCTCGGTATCCTTCTCCATTGCGTGCGCTCCTTTGAGCTGGTGGGGCAGGCCTGCCGTTGGCGCGGGCCCGCCGGGGTGATCTGATCGGGCGGGATAGCTTACCTGCTGTGCTCCTGGTAGCGGAAGTACGCCGCGCAGCTGCCCTCCGAGGACACCATGCAGGGGCCCACGGGGTTCTCCGGGTTGCAGCGCTTGCGGAACAGCGGGCAGTGGTCGGGCGTGATGACGCCGCGCAGCACGTCACCGCAGCGGCAGCCGCGCGGCTCGATCGTCGGCTCGACGTCGGGCTCGAAGTGGCGCCGTGCGTCGTGGGCGGCGTAGCGATCGCGGATGGCTAGGCCGCTGTTCGGGATGAGCCCCAGGCCGCGCCACGTGGCGTCGACGGGCTCGAACACGTCGACGATGACGGCGCGCGCCGCGGCGTTGCCCGTGTCGAGCACGCCGCGCCCGTATGCGTTCTCGATGCGCGCCTCGCCCTCGTCGATCTGCGCGAGCAGGCGGGCGATGCCCGAGAGGATGTCGACGGGCTCGAAGCCGGTGACGACGCCGGGCACGTGGTAGGTGTCGGCGAGGAAGTGGTAGGGCTCCAGGCCAGTGATCGTCGAGACGTGACCCGGCAGGATGAAGCCGTGGACGTTCGTCTCGGGGTCGTTGACGATGGCCTCGAGCGCCGGGGGTGTGCGCTTGTGGCAGGCGAAGACGTAGTAGTTCGTCAGGCCCTCGGCGTCGGCGGTCTTGATGCTGGCTCCGACGGCGGGCGTCGTCGTCTCAAAGCCAACGCCCAGGAAGATGACGGGGCGATCGGGCTGCTTGCGGGCGAGCGCCAGCGCATCGAGCGGCGAGTACACGACGCGCACGTCGGCGCCGGCCGCCTTCTCGGCGCCAAGCGTCGTCGTGGAGCCGGGCACGCGCACCATGTCGCCGAACGTCGCGATCGTGACACCGGGGATGCGGGCCAGGGCGATGGCGGTGTCGATGTCGCGGTTCGATGTCACGCAGACGGGGCAGCCGGGGCCGGACAGCAGGTGCAGCCCCTCGGGCATGGCTGAGCGGAAGCCGTAGCGCCCGATGGACACCGTGTGGGTGCCGCACACCTCCATGAGGTTGATATCGCCGTCGTGGTCCTGTACGAGGCGATCGATGGCGTCGAGCAGCTCGCGGGCGAGCACGGGGTCGCGAAACGAGGCGAGATCCATGGGACGGGCCCTCCCTTACGCCAGCGCGGGCTCGGTCGCGGCAACGGCCTTGCCCTGTGCGCCGCCCTGCTCGTGCGTGCCCGATGCCTGCGCGATCTCGTCGGCGAACTCGTCGCCGAGCAGGTCAGGGATCTCGCCGAGCAGGCGGAGCGTCTCGGCCGCGTCCTGCTCCTCGATGCGCTGGATGGCGTAGCCGGCGTGCACGAGCACGAAATCGCCGGGCTTGGCGTCGGGCGTGAGCATGAGCGAGCACTCGCGCTGCACGCCCATGATGTCGACCAGGGCGATGCCGCCCTCGTTGACGGAGATGACCTTGCTGGGAACTGCGAGGCACATGGTGTGCCCTCCTTCCGGACGGGGTGCCCGCGGGCTCGGGACGAGCGGGCGCCCGTAGTGGTGGCGCAGATGGTTATGCGGACGCCTCGGGGACGTTTGGTTCTTCCGGGGTTTCGGTGTTGTCGTGCGAGCGATCTTCGTCCGTGGCGCTGACGAGCGCCGCCATGCGTGCGCGGGCGACGGCGGCCTGCCCGTAGGCGATACACCCGTCGTTGACGGGCATCTCGCGGGGGAGCAACACCGTGAGGCCAGCTTCCTCCAGCCGCAGGCGCACGCCGGACAGAACGAGCCGGTTCATGAAGACGCCACCGGACAGCGCCACGCGGCCGACGCCGGCGCCGCGGGCCACGGCGATGGCCGCACGCGCGACGCCCTCGCAGAAGCCGTCGTGGAAGCGCTGGGCGATCGTCGCCGCGGGCACGCCCGACGCGCGGTCTTCGAGGATCGCGCGCACGAGCGGGCGGGCGTCGACGGTGAACGAGCCGTCGCCCGACGCGTTCATCGGGTCGTCGGCCGACTCCGTGCGCAGCTCCATGCGATAGCGCGTCGAGGCGTCGGGAGCGGATGCGTCGGGCGTCTCCGGGGCGCCTGCGGGGGCGTCGTCGGCTGCCAGGAGGTCGCTGTCGTCGGCGCGTGTCGCCACGGCCTCGAGCAGGCAGGCGGGCTCTCCGTCGTAACCGGCGACGTCGACGAGGCCCAGCAGCGCGGCGACGGCGTCGAACAGGCGGCCAGCGCTGCTCGTGCGCGGGCAGTTGAGCGAGCGCTCGAGCATCTGGCGAGCTACGGGGCCCTCGACGCCCAGGCGCCGCACGACGCTGTCGGCCGCAGGGCTGTCGCCCAGGTCGCAGGACGTGAGCAGGCCGAGCGTCGCGCGCAGGGGCTTGTGGATGGCGGCGGCCCCGCCCGGCAGGTCGAAGCGCGACAGGTGGGCGGCGCGTACGAAGTTCGCCTGGTCGCACAGCAGGATCTCGCCGCCCCAGATCGTGCCGTCCGTGCCGTAGCCGGTACCGTCGAGCGCTATGCCCACGACCGTGTCGCTCACGCCGTTCTCGGCGAGCACGGAGGCGATGTGCGCGTGGTGGTGCTGTACCTCCGTAAGGGGTACGCCGCGCCTCTCCGCCTGCTCGCGGGCCCACTTGCTCGAGAGGTACTCGGGGTGCAGGTCGCAGGCGAGCACGCCCCACTCAAGCCCGAACAGCCGCTCGTACTGGCGCAGGTCGCCCTTCCAGGCGTCGAACGTCTCGGCGTTCTCGAGGTCGCCGATGTGCTGCGAGACGAACGCCTCGTCACCACGCGTGATGCAGAACGTCGCCTTCTGCTCGGGGCCGCAGGCCAGCACCTCGGGCAGGGGCGTGGCGTCGGGGGCGCCGTCGGTGGCCAGGGCGGCCGGCACGTCGAGGCGCACCGGCGTCGGCGCGATGCCACGGGCACGGCGCACGCACAGGGGCGTGCCGCCCACGACGCGCATGACGGAGTCGTCGTAGCGCGCGCGGATGGGGCGATCGTTGCCGAGGAACGCGTCGGCGACATCCATGAGCCGGGCGACGGCTATCTGGTCGTCGCAGATGATGGGCTCTTCCGACAGGTTGCCCGACGTCATGACGAGCGGGCGCTTCACGAGTGCCATGAGCAGGTGCTGCAGCGGCGTATAGGGCAGCATGACGCCCAGCTCGGGCAGCGTTCCGGCCACGGAGGGCGCTATGGTGAGACGTGCGGGAAGGCGGTGCGCCCCCGGGGCGCCGGCCATGGCGTCGGGGCGCCGGCGCAGCAGCACGATGGGGCGCACGGAGCCGCTGAGCAGCCCGCGCTCGACGGCGTCGATCTCGCAGACGCGACGCGCCTCGTCCATGCGGCCGAACATGACGGCGAGAGGCTTGCTCGGACGGTGCTTGCGCTCGCGCAGGCGGTTGACGGCCTGCTCGTTCGTGGCGTCGCACGCCAGGTGGAACCCGCCGAGGCCCTTGATGGCGACGATGCCGCCGAACAGCAGCATCTGCGCTGCCTGCGAGAGGATGCGGTCGCTCTCTTCGAGCGTGCGCCCCCAGCTCACGACGCCGGGATGCTCGACCGTGCGCCACGACAGGTGCGGCCCGCATGCGAAGCAGGCGTCGGGCTGGGCGTGGAAGCGGCGGTCGGACGGGTCATCGTACTCGGCCTGGCACTCGGGGCACATCGCGAAGTGCGACATGGACGTGTTGGCTCGGTCGTACGGCAGGTCATCGATGATCGTGAAGCGCGGCCCGCAGTTCGTGCAGTTGATGAACGGATAGTGGTACCGGCGGTTCTCGGGGTCGAACAGCTCGCTGACGCACGCGTCGCACGTCGCGATGTCCGGCGAGATGAGCGTCGTGCGCGCGGCGTCGGAGTCGCTGTGCACGATACGGAAGTCGCTTCCCGCTTCCGCCCCGTGCGCCTGCACGCGCCGGCCCGTCTCGTCCGAGAGAGGCGCCAGGCGCTCGTCGGGCATGCGGTCGACGTGGACGGTGTCGACGCGCGCGGCGGCAGGCGCCTGCGTCGACAGCGCGAGCACGAACGAGTCGATAGCCGCCTGCTCGCCCTTCGCCTCGATGTGGACGCCGTCCGAGGCGTTGCGCACCCAGCCGGCCAGGCCGCGCGCCGTGGCGAGGCCCCATACGAACGGGCGATAGCCTACGCCCTGGACGATGCCCGTGACGTGCACGTGGACGCGCGGCATGCTAGTCCTCCAACCGATCGGTCGTGACAGCGGTCGTGAGCTTGCCATAGGTGATGCCCTTTATGCCCAGCAGACAGTCGGCCAGCTCGTGCACTGTGCGCGATATGCCCCGCACTGCGATGACCTCCAGGCAGTTGTGGTGGTCGAGGTGCACGTGCATGGACGAGATGATTTCGTCGGGGTAGTTGTGCTCGACGTCGTCGATCTTGCGCGTGAGGTCGGGCGTGTGGTGGTCGAACACGATGGTGATGGACCCGACGATGTGCGCGTTGGGGTTCTCGAGCTCCCGGTCGACGAGGGCGTCGCGAATGAGCCCGCGAATGGCCTCCGAGCGGTTGACGAGCAGGCCGCGCTGGGCCGTGTACTCATCGAACTCGTCGAGGAGGTTGCCGGGGATGGCGATGCTGAAGCGCACGAGCTCGCTGGGCATGGGAACTCCGTTCGCGGGGTGGTGGGGCGCGGGGTTGCGCAGGCGGCCCGCCGAGGTCGGGGACAGGACGCAAAACGCCCGCATCCTGCGTAGAGACGGGATGCGGGCGAGCGATGCGACGCGCCACGGAGCCGAAACCCCAGGTGGCGCAGATACGCGGTCTAGACGAGCTTGACGTCGACGCTCTTAATGGCGTTGTCGTCCTTCTCGACGGCCTCGCGCGTGTCATCGAGCTCGGCGCGCAGGTCGTCCATCATGGACTGGACCTTCTTGAGGTGCTCGGCGGCCGTATCCATCTGGGCGCCGTCAGCGAGGTGATAGCACTTGTGCGTCCAGCGACGGATGAGGGCGACGGTCTCGTCGATCATGTCGATGGTCGACTGCAGCTGGGCGGTGTTGACACCATTGGTGCACATGCTGGGCTCCAATTCCCTTGAACGTCCCTCACGTGTGCGAGGGGCAGTGTGTGCCGCGTCGACCGGTCGGACGTGCGCCGAGCGGTGCGGCCTTACGCCAGGTGCGGCTCGAACTTGGCGAGAATGCTCGCCTTGGGCGCCGCGCCCACGATTGTCTCCACCTGAGCGCCATCCTTGAACAGGATGAGGGTGGGGATGGACATCACGCTGAAGCGCAGCGCGAGATCCTGTGCCTCTTCGACGTTGCACTTGCAGACCTTCATACGGCCGTTCAGCTCTTCGGCAATCTGGTCGACAACGGGGGAGAGGGCACGACAAGGGCCGCACCACGACGCCCAGAAGTCGACGAGGCAGGGGGTCTGGGACTGCTCGACCTCGGCGGCGAAGTTGCTGGAGGTGACGCTGATGGGAGTGCTCATGTCTGGTCCTTTCCTGACTGAGGCGTGCGATAGCGTAACACTTTCTTGGTCAAAAGTGTGCACGAACTTGGGCGACGGCACGCGATCGTGGCGATGCAGACGTGCCGAGATCCGTCGTCCGGCGTCGTTCACTGCCCTTTATACCCGGCGTGTCGTGATGATTCACGGGGACGTTCCGACTGCGTTGGGCGGCATGCTCCACCACAGCGAACACACATTCGCGAGCGAAGTGTGACGGGGCGCGCACGGCTTCGGGACATCGCGTGCCATGGGCGCGGTTTTGTGGGGGCACGCTTGCCGGGCAAGCCGGGATGCGCGCGGGGATAAGATGGGTGAGGAGTGCTCAGCTGGGATGGATCGAGAGGAGAGCGCGCGATGGCGTATCGGAGCGGTTACGTGGCAGCGGGCGAGGCGGCCGACATGCGTGACGTGCGCGTTTCCTGGTCGAGTTCCGGCCAAACGGGGACGGGCGCGCGACCCTCTGCTCGCGACGAGCGAGCCGCTGCCGAGCGCTCTGCCCGCGACGTGCGCCGCGTGTCCCCCCAGATGGCCCGCGACTGTCTTGAGCGCACGCGCGAGGAGGCGCTCGAGCTCGAGCAGGCGGGCTTTGCGGCGCGCGGGCAGGCGTTTGCCCAGGTGTGTCTGCTGAAAGGGGAGCTGTCTGACGCCGAGCGCGACGGGGGCCTGCTGTTGGGAGGGCCCGACGGCGCGGCGCTGACATCGGCGCTCGCCGCGCTGGGCTACCCCGATGACTGTTGGGCTGCGCTGTCGACGGACGTGCGCGCTGCCGGCCGTCCCTGGGCGCCGGCTGAGCCCGACGACCTCGCGTGGGCCATCGAGGTCGTGGACCCCGAGCTCGTCATCGCGCTCGACGACAAGGCGGCGCGCGCATTGCGCGGCGCGTATGCTGTCGACGCGCCGCTCGCGCCCGGCGAGGTCGTGCGCGTGCGGGGGCGGCGCTTCATCGCGCTGGGCGGCTTTGCCGACGCGCTGGGGGATCCGGCTGCCAAGCGGATCATGTGGGACCGCCTGAAGCGCGTGCCCCCGCTCGGCGATCCGCTGTAGGGGTCGCGGCCCGGAGTGTGGGCTGACACGCGCGCCCAGTCCGGCCGTTTTTTTCGTTTGTGCGGGTTTTTGCAAAACCGGGCCTCATATTTGGGCGCGCCTTGCGGTTGTGCGATGTTATTCGGGTGCCCGCGAAGGGCGCGTGCGGGTGGTGCGAGACAAAGCCGCAGGTCAGCGGCTTGCAGGTCTCGTATCCTTCTCTGCAGTCCCACATCTCATGGGCGCAAACCTTGCATAACTGCAATCCGCGCCCAAATTTGGGGCGCCTGCTTGCAAGATCCAGCACAACCGTGCGAATTGGCCCGGGCGCGACGGTCAAGCCCGGCCAAGCTGGGCTCAACCCGACCCGGCTCCGCGTCACTCCCATATATAAGATGCGCGCGCTCGTGCCGGATCTGTCACGCCTCACGAAAAAGGGGCGGGGCAGACGAAGCCGCGTGTCGCGTCCTGTCTGCCCCGCCCCGTGCGTCCCAAGGCAGGCGGGAAGGCCTGCCCATGCGCTTGCGTGTGCTTAGTCCTCGTCGTCAGAGATCTCGGTGATGGCACCGGACGGGCAGGACTCCAGGCAGGAGTCGCACGCGATGCAGGACTCCTCGTCGACGACCTTCGCCACCTCGTCCTCGATGTCCAGGACGCCCATGGGGCACGCATCCACGCAAGAACCGCAGGCGGTGCACTCGTCCGTGTCAATGATAGGCTGCGGCATGTCCGCTCTCCTCTCCTTCAAGCCGGGGCACGCGGCGCCGGCCTCCCTTTTCATGCCGGGCGGGTGCCCGACGTCTCACGCCCTGTCGTGCGGCGCGACTACGTATAGCATTTTTCCCGGCCGGCACAAGCCACATGCGAGAAAAGCCGGCAACTTGAAGCAGGTTTAAGAGGAAGGGCAGGTCGATGTGGAGGCCCCGTGACGAAACGGGCGCCTCTGACGTCGGTCTTACGGCGCTCTGACAGGGCTTTTGCGCCTAAGCCGCAGCTGGTGCGCCTGTTCGTAGAAAACTTATCATGTGGACACTTAGATATTGTATAGTTTGCCGTGTGAGCGGATATAAGCGAGTCAGAACAAAGGACGGCCCCGCAGGGACAGGCACGCAGATCCCCGCGGGGCTCGCACGAGTAGACTGAAAGGATGCACACACCATGGGTAAGGTTATCGGCATCGATCTGGGTACCACGAACTCCTGCGTCGCCGTGCTCGAGGGTGGCGAGCCCACGGTCATCGTCAACGCTGAGGGCGACCGCACCACGCCGTCCGTCGTCGGCTTCCGCAAGGACGGCGACCGCGTCGTTGGCAAGCCGGCCAAGAACCAGGCCGTCACGAACCCGCTGAACACGGTGTTCTCCATCAAGCGTTTCATGGGCCGCAAGTACTCCGAGGTTCAGTCCGAGCTTAAGACCGTGCCGTACAAGGTCGAGGAGGGCAAGGACGGGCGCTGTGTCGTCAACATCGACGGCCACCAGTACACGCCCGAGGAGATCTCGGCTATGGTCCTTCAGAAGATGAAGGCCGATGCCGAGAAGTACCTGGGCGAGAAGGTCACCGAGGCCGTCATCACCGTCCCCGCCTACTTCAACGACGCGCAGCGCCAGGCCACGAAGGACGCCGGCAAGATCGCCGGCCTCAACGTCGAGCGCATCGTCAACGAGCCCACGGCCTCGGCTCTGGCCTACGGCCTGGACAAGAAGGGCGCCGACGAGAAGGTTCTCGTCTTCGACCTCGGTGGCGGCACGTTCGATGTCTCGCTGCTCGAGATCGCCGACGGCGTTTTCCAGGTGCTCGCCACGAACGGCGATAACCACCTGGGCGGCGACGACTGGGACCAGCGCGTCATCGACTGGCTTGCCGACAAGTTCCAGAAGGACAACGGCATCGACCTGCGCAAGGATCCCATGGCCCTGCAGCGCCTGAAGGAGGCGGCCGAGAACGCGAAGAAGGAGCTGTCCGCCGCCCAGCAGGCCCAGGTCAACCTGCCGTTTATTACGGCTGACGCTTCCGGCCCCAAGCACCTCGATTACACGCTGACGCGCGCTGAGTTCGAGCGCATCACGCACGACCTGCTCGAGCGCTGCAAGGAGCCTGTCACTAAGGCTCTGCGCGACGCCGGCATGCAGATCAGCGAGGTCAACGAGGTCATCCTCGTCGGCGGCTCCACGCGTATGCCCGCCGTGCAGGAGCTCGTCAAGAAGATGACGGGCAAGCAGCCTAACATGTCCGTCAACCCCGACGAGGTCGTGGCCGTGGGCGCTGCCGTTCAGGGCGGCGTGCTGACGGGCGACGTCTCCGGCATCCTGCTGCTCGATGTCACGCCGCTGAGCCTGGGCGTCGAGACCATGGGCGGCGTCATGACGAAGATGATCGACCGCAACACGACGATCCCGACGAGCAAGTCGGAGATCTACTCCACGGCCAGCGACAACCAGACGTCCGTCGAGATCAACGTCCTGCAGGGCGAGCGTGAGATGGCCCGCGACAACAAGTCGCTCGGCAAGTTCCAGCTCACCGGCATCCCGGCCGCTCGCCGCGGCGTGCCGCAGATCGAGGTCACGTTCGACATCGACGCCAACGGCATCGTGAAGGTGTCGGCCAAGGATCTCGGTACTGGCAAGCAGCAGCAGATCACGATCTCCGGCTCCACGGCCCTGTCCGACGACGAGGTTGACCGCATGGTCAAGGACGCCGAGGCCCACGCCGAGGACGACAAGCGTCAGAAGGAGGAGATCGAGGTCCGCAACCAGACGGACTCGCTCGTCTACTCCACGGAGCAGACGCTCTCCGAGCTGGGCGACAAGGTGAGCGCCGACCTCAAGTCCCAGGCCAACGAGGCCATCGACAAGGCCAAGAAGGCCCTGGAGGGCACGGACATCGAGGCCATCAAGGCTGCGGGCGAGGAGCTGAAGCAGACCGGCTACAAGCTGGCCGAGATCGTGTACTCCTCTGCCAACGATCAGGCCGGTGCCGCGGGCGCGGCTGGCGCCAACGCCGGCTCCGCTCCCGCCGATGACGTGGTCGACGCCGACTACGAGGTCGTCGACGACAAGGATCCTAAGAAGGAGAACTAATCATGAAGGTCGAAGTCGTAGATCCTGACGAGGAGAAGACCCCCGAGCGGGACGCGGCTGCCGACCGGACGCCGTGCGATGAGGGTGCCGCCTGCTCCGAGCAGGAGCGGGCGGCCGCCCAGCCGGCGGATGACGCCGACGCTGCCGCGACCGACGGGGACGAGGTGCTTGACGCCGAGTTTGAGACGATTGACCCCCGCTCTGACAAGAAGGGCAAGAAGAAGGCCAAGGCCGACGATGAGGTGTTCTCGCTGGCCGATCTCGAGGCTGCTCGCGCTGACGCGCAGGCTGCCAAGGATCGCTGCCTTCGCCTGGAGGCCGAGTGGGACAACTACCGCAAGCGCACGGCCCGCGAGCGCGAGAGCGAGCGCGCCCGTGCCGCCGAGGCGCTCGTGACGAAGCTGCTGCCGGTCGTCGATGACATCGAGCGTGCGATTGACCACGCAGACAAGTCTCAGCCCGAGGGCGAGTTCGCCCAGTTCGTCGACGGCGTGCGTGCCATGCACGCCAAGCTCGTCGACGTGCTGGCGCGCGAGGGCGTCGAGGCCATCAACCCGGTGGGCCAGCCCTTCGACATGAACGAGCACCAGGCGGTGGCCCACGTCGAGGACGCTGACGCGTACGACGAGACCGTACGCGACGTTTACCAGAAGGGCTATCGCATGGGCGACCGCGTCATCCGCACCGCGATGGTGACGGTGACGACGGGAGGCCCGAGCCGCCCCGCTGACGCGTCCGGCGACGCGAAGGACGCCTCCGACGCCGAGTAGCACGCTCGACGCGCGAAGGCATTCCCGCACGAACGAACAGGGCCGCGTCGGACGAGGGTTGTCCGGCGCGGTTCTTGCATGAGGGGCGCGGACCCGCTTCGGATCCGCACAAGCTACCAGACAAGGAAGGGAGGCGCGCGGCACATGGCACAGGAGCAGAACCTCTATGAGATACTTGGCGTGGCAAAGGACGCTTCCGATGACGACATCAAGAAGGCGTTTCGCAAGCTTGCCGTCAAGTACCACCCCGATGCCGGCGGCGACGCGGAGACCTTCAAGAAGATAAGCCAGGCGTACGACGTGCTGTCCGATCCGAAGAAGCGCGCCGAGTACGACCAGGTGCTCAAGTACGGCGCGTTCATGGGCGGCGGCCGCCCCGGCGCGGGCGGCGCGGGCATGGGCGGCATGGGCGGCATGGACTGGCAGTCCATCATCGATTCCATCCTGCGCGGCGAGGGCGCGTTCGGCACGGAGTGGAATCCGCAGGACACGGGCTTCGCCGGCTTCAACGGGTGGGGTCAGCCCCGTCCGAGCCGTGGCGCCGACCTCACGATGTCTGTCGAGGTTCCGTTCGCCGACGCCCTGACGGGCACCGTGCGCAAGGTCACGTATCGCGTGCCGTCGACGGGCCAGACGGAGAGCCTGTCCGTCAAGATCCCGGCTGGCGCCGTCGACGGCGGGCGTCTGCGCTACAAGGGTCGCGGCGAGTTTGGCGCCAACGGCGGCATGCGCGGCGACCTCGTCGTCACAACGCACGTTGGCTCGCACCCGTTCTACACGCGCGACGGCGCTGACGTGCGCATGACGCTGCCCGTGAGCATCTACGAGGCCGCGCTGGGCGCTGAGGTGAACGTGCCGGCACCCAACGGCGAGACGTTGCGCGTCAAGATTCCGGCCGGCACGCAGTCGGGCAAGATATTCCGCTTCAAGGGCCTGGGCGCCCCCGATGTGAAGCGTGCCGGCTCGACGGGCGCGTTCTACGTGAGTGTGCAGGTACAGGTTCCGACCGACCTGACGCCGGAAGAGCGCGACGCCCTGACGCGCCTGCGCGATCGTGACACGCGCGATCTGCGCGCAGCCATCAGAGAGGGGCGATAGGCCATGGGCGAGGAAGACGCGCGCAACCGACCGCTGTACATGATCTCCGTTGCGGCAGAGCTTACGGGTATGCACCCGCAGACGCTGCGCATCTACGAGAGCAAGGGCCTTGTGAGTCCGCAGCGCTCGTCGGGCAACACGCGCCTGTACTCGCAGGCCGACATCGAGCGGCTCGATCTCATCGGGCGGCTCACAGACGAGGGCATCAACCTGGCGGGCGTCGTGCGCATCCTGGACATGCGCACACAGATGGACGAGCGCGACGCCGAGATAGAGAAGCTCCGGGCCGAGATCAAGAGCCTGAAGGAGCAAGTGCACGAGTACCGGATGCGCGAGACCATCACGGCGCTCATGCCCTACGAGGGGTCCGATCCCAAGGCCAACCTACGGCGCCTTCTGGGAGAGCGCTCCGGCGTGCTCGCCGATGATGCCCCTCAGCACGAAGAGGAGGTTGAAGCATGAGGCTTGATAAGTTTGCTATGACATCGCAGGAGGCCTTGCAGGGGGCCATCGGCATCGCGAGCGACGCCAGCGCGTCGCAGGTCGCGCCGGTGCACCTGCTCAAGGCCCTGCTTGACTCGGGCGAGCGCAACCTGTCCGCCATCATCGAACGCGTCGGGGCCGACCCCGCGCAGCTCAAGGCACAGGCCGACGCCCTCATCAATACGCTGCCACGCGTCGACGGCGACGTGCAGGTCGGCATGTCCAACGAGCTCGTGAAGGTGCTCAACGCTGCCGAGAAGGTCGCCACGAAGATGGGCGACCAGTTCGTGACGACGGAGCACCTGCTCATCGCCCTGTCCGACGACAAGGGTTCGTGCGGCCAGATCCTGGCCAACGCCGGCATCACGCGCAAGCGCGTCGAGGAGGCCTACGATCAGCTGCGTGGCGACAGCCGGGTGACGTCGGCCGACGCCAAGCCGCAGTTCGAGGCGCTCAAGTCCTACGGGCGCAACGTGACGGATATGGCGCGCCAGGGCAAGCTCGACCCGGTCATCGGCCGCGTCGAGGAGATCCGCCGCACCGTGCAGGTGCTGAGCCGCCGCACGAAGAACAACCCCGTGCTCATCGGCGAGCCCGGCGTCGGCAAGACAGCCATCGTCGAGGGGCTGGCGCAGCGCATCGTCGCCGGCGACGTCCCCTCGACGCTCAAGGACCACGAGCTCGTCGAGCTCGACATGAGCGCGCTTGTGGCCGGTGCCAAGTACCGCGGCGAGTTCGAGGACCGTCTCAAGAGCGTACTCAAGGAGGTGCAGCAGGCTAACGGCCAGGTCATCCTGTTCATCGACGAGCTGCACACCATCGTGGGCGCCGGTGCCACCGAGGGCTCCATGGACGCGAGCAACATCCTGAAGCCGGCGTTGGCCCGCGGTGAGCTGCACGCCATCGGCGCGACGACGCTCGACGAGTACCGCAAGTACATCGAGAAGGACCAGGCACTCGCCCGCCGCTTCCAGCCCGTCATGGTCGACCAGCCTAACGTCGAGGACACGATCTCCATCCTGCGTGGCATCAAGGAGAAGTACGAGATCCACCACGGCGTACGAATCACCGACTCCGCCCTCGTGGCAGCGGCGCAGCTCTCCGACCGCTACATCACGGATCGCTTCCTGCCCGACAAGGCCATCGACCTCGTGGACGAGGCGGCGAGCCGCCTGCGCATGGAGCTCGATAGCATGCCGAGCGACATCGACGCTGTCGACCGCCAGCTCACGCAGATGCAGATCGAGGAGCAGGCGCTCATGAAGGAGGACGACGATGCCTCCAAGGAGCGTCTGGCCACGCTGCGGCAGGAGATCGCTCAGACGCAGGAGAAGCTCGACGGCATGAAGGCCGCCTGGCAGAACGAGAAGAACGTCATCGACCAGGTGCAGCAGCTCAAGAGCCAGATCGACGACGCTAAGACCGAGGAGGAGCGCGCGACGCGCGAGGGCGACCTGCGCCGCGCCTCTGAGCTGCGCTACGCGACGATCCCGGCTCTCGAGAAGCAGTACCACGACGCTGAGGAGCGTCTGCGCGCCAAGCAGGAAAGCGGTGGCATCCTGAAGGAGGAGGTCACGCCCGACGAGATTGCCGAGGTCGTGAGCCACTGGACGGGCGTGCCTGTGTCCAAGATGATGCAGGGTGACATGGACAAGCTACGCCACCTCGAGGACAACCTGCACGAGCGCGTCATTGGGCAGAACGAGGCCGTGCACGCCGTGGCCGCTGCCGTGCGTCGCAGCCGCGCGGGCCTGTCCGACCCGAACCGCCCGCTGGGCAGCTTCCTGTTCCTCGGCCCGACGGGTGTCGGCAAGACGGAGCTGGCCAAGGCTCTGGCAGAGTGCCTGTTCGACGACGAGAAGGCCATGGTCCGCATCGACATGTCCGAGTACATGGAGAAGTTCTCCGTGCAGCGGCTCATCGGTGCGCCTCCGGGATACGTGGGCTACGACGAGGGCGGTCAGCTCACCGAGGCCGTACGCCGGCACCCGTACTCCGTCATCCTGCTCGACGAGCTGGAGAAGGCGCACCCCGACGTGTTCAACGTGCTGCTCCAAGTGCTCGATGACGGACGGCTTACCGACGGCCAGGGCCGCGTCGTGAGCTTCAAGAACGCCATCGTCATCATGACGAGCAACGCGGGGTCGCAGTTCATCCTCGAAGGGGCGAAGGGCGGCGACAGGGATCAGGTGCGCGAGAACGTCGACAAGGTGTTGCACGCGACGTTCAAGCCCGAGTTCCTCAACCGTATCGACGACATCGTGATGTTCAACTCGCTGGGACTCGACGACATCGAGAAGATCGTGGACATCCAGCTTGAAGACGTTCGCGACCGCCTCGAGCGCGACCGCATCACGATGAAGGTGACGCCCGGCGCCATGGGGTCGCTGGCCCTGGGCGGCCTCGACCCGGTGTTCGGCGCTCGCCCGCTGCGTCGCCTCATCCAGGCCAAGGTTGTCGATGGGATCGCGAACCTCATCATCGACGGCGTGGTCGGCGAGGGCGACGTCGTGCTCGTGGACGCCGACGAGAACGGCGAGATCGTCGTGACGCGAGACGACGCGGCCTCCGAGGCCGCTAAGGCCGCGCGCGGCGGGGAGGGTCGCGATCGGGGAGAGATTCCCGTCGAGCCCGACTCCGTGGAGTAACCACGTCCGGCACGATGCGATCGTGCGTATGATTTGGGCCCGCACGCTTGGGTGCAAGCGTGCGGGCCCTTTTTCGTGCTTGCCTGCGGACATGTCGTCAAGCTGTCCTGTGCTAGCGGGATGGGCGGGTATCGGGTAGGATGCGGAGCCGTTGAGCGCATGGATGGGGGAGGAGCGCATATGGATCGGGACCAGGTGGCGGGCGCAGGTAGTGAAAGCGCGGCTCAGATGACGCCGGCGCAGCGGGTGGAGGCCCTGGCTGCCTTGGCGCACGAGGGCGATCCTCGCGTGCGCAAGAGCGTCGCCATCGCGCTGGGAAGCCTCGGTGTGCCGGAGGCGACGGCCGTCCTGTGCGAACTGCTCGAGGACGCCGTCGAGGGCGTGCGCGTGCTTGCCTGCCAGGCTCTGGGCCGCGTCGCCGATCCCGCGGCCGTGCCGTCGCTGCTGGGGCGCGTTCACGACGAGTCGGCCGAGGTGCGCGCTGGCGTGCTCTTTGCGCTGGCGAGCATCGCGGCACATGGCGGCATCTCTGACGAGGCCCGCGCGGCTCTGTTCACGCCGATGGTCGTCATGGCGTTCGATCCCGACGACGGCGTGCGCGCCGACGCGGCCGCTACGCTGGGGACATTGCATGACGAGCGCGCCGTTGAGCCCCTCGTTTTGCTCTCCGAGGACGCCTGCGCCCAGGTGCGCGCCAACGCCTGCGCCTCGCTCGGCCTCTCCGACGCGCCCGACGCGCTGGCCGTGCTCCTGTCGCGCGCCGAGGACGGGGCGGAGTCCCCGCTCGTGCGCGTCGCGGCGCTTGACGGGTTGGCGCGCCATGCCGAGCGCGGGGCGCTGATAGCTGACGCCCCCGAAGCGGCACGCGCCGTCGAGCTCGCGTGCGCGCTCGCGGAGGACGTCGAGGTGGCGCGGCCTGCGGCGAGCGATGACACATCGGGGCAAGACCCGACTGCGGCGGACGTGCGGGCTACGGCCGTGTGGGCGCTCGGGATGCTGCCCCTCGGGGCCCTGCGCGAGCGCACCCAGCTCGCACTGGAGGGTGCCCTCGCTGGGGGCGACTGCTGGACACAACGCTACGCCATCGAGGCGCTGGCCCGCATCGGTGACGATGCGGCGCGCGCGAGCCTGCGCGACCTTGACGGGCGCAGACAGGAGGGTACGGTCTCCTTGCCGGCTGAGGTCGCGACGACACTCGATCAGGCGCTGACGCTGCTCGGGTAGAGCATGCCGTGCGGAGACCGCCGCCCTGCCGCGGCGCTGCTCGCGCCGGTGCGAGGGGTAAGAGACTCCCGGAGTGGCAAGAATCCCCTCTAGTGTGGTGAAATAAGAACGGCCGTGACAAGAATGGCCGCGAGTGCGGTGCTCGTGGGCGGATTCCGCAGCGGGTCGTACCTCTAGGGAGCCTGCGTTCCGGAGAAAGCCCAGCTCGCTCGCATCGATGCCCCGCACGCGTCTGCCCTCAGACCTGATAGACACCGCACTAGCGCCGATTCTTGCCACGGCCGCTGCGTTTCTGCCGCACTGGCATCGATTCTTGCCAAAATGCCTCTCATTACGCTGCACTCGACTCCGTTTTTGTTGACGCGCGCCTCCTCAATGCGCCTTGGGCACACTGGAGCCGCCCCGGTCCCCGGCAGTCCCTAGACGCATTTCTCGGGCGCTTTTATGCTTTGGAGCGACAGGGCTTTCAACACGACGCGACGGGGCGGAGGGCGAGCATCGTGGGCTACGAGGCGGAATGGAAGCGGGAGATGTTCGAGTCGGGGGATCGCGTGCAGAGCGACGGGCGGAACGGCTTCTCTCGCGTGTTCCTTGCGGGCTTGGGCCTCTACCTGGCGAGCGGCTTGCTGGGAAGCCCAGCGTGGGCGGACGAGGTGTCGGCGGACCCCGCGCTGGGCACCACGACGACGGCTCCCGTTGCCGCAGCCGGCGCCCCCTCCGCCGCGCCTTCGCCCGGCCCTTTGGATGCCTCGCAGACGTCGGGCACGCCTGCCGCAGGCACGCCGGCGGCTTGCCCGTGCGGCACGGCCTGTCCTGACGCGGCTTGCGTTCAGGCGCGGGCAGCATTCGATACTGGCTACTACCCCTGGATGGCCCGGTCCCTCATGCTGGGCATCGGCGAAGCGGGCGACGGCTCGAGCTCGCCGTACCAGCTGTTCCTCGGTCTTACCCAGCCGCAGTACGAGCAGGTTGCCGAACAGATTCTCGCCAATGGCACGCTTGCGTTCTCGTCGACGTTTCTCAATAGCGTGTACAACGGTCCGTCCAATCTCACGATGCAGCATCTCTATGAGGCTGCCATCCTGGGCTGGCTCGCCTATGACGCGGGGACTGTCGATGACGCCCCCAAGGTTCCCGATGCGCTGATGGACGCCGTGGGGACTTACTGGGGCTTCACGGCTGATCTCTTTGAGGGAGATCTGGCCGAGAACGGCCCGGTGATGCAGGCCTGGGCGAAGATGACGGGCGAGCCTTCCGGCACATCGCTCGGCAAGACGGTGGGCGCCCTCAAGGGACTCAGCCAGGTATACAGCGCGGCGACCTCCTCGTACAAGCTGGCCTCGAGCGCACTCAGGACGTGGGCGAACATCAACGCGGCGTACGGCGCCGACTGGAATCGCATCGAGCTGCTCATGGCCGCGCGCGATGCCGCTTCGGACGACCCGGAGTTCGTGGCGGCGGCGACGCGCGTCATCGATGCCTACGAGGGCGCGATGCTCAATATGCCGCTCGACGCCTCGAACGGCCAGCTGGTCCTGAGCCAGGTCTCAGATACCGGGGCAAACGTGATCATGGGCTTCCTGTGGGCCGATTTGGGCGCGGATAACCCGCTGCTCGCTATCGGCATGGACACGCTGAACCTCGTGTTCTCGTCCGGAGACGTCGCCGACGCCAACATGGGGCTGGTCGGCACCTATCTGGTGGGACAGTATCTGCGCCAGGGGCTGAGCTCATCGTTTGACGCGGCCATCACTGCTGTGACTGGCGGAGATGCAAGCGGCCTGTCACAGGCTGACTCCGCTCGTTTCGTGCGTGGCTTCCAAGCCTATCTCGGCTACCAGATGTATGCGCTCGGCGAGGCGCGCACGTGGGCGCAGGACGTCTCCGCGCACTGGTGGGCAAACCAGGAAGGCGCCCAGGCCATCCTCGAGTCGTGCGACAACCAAATCGCGTCGCGCTCGTCGCTGCTGTCTATCGTGAGCACGTACAGCGACATGTTCTGGGGTCTTGAGATGCAGGCGCTGGACAGCGTGTGCGCTTGTGGGGGAGAGGCGTGCCAGATGGCGCCCGTTGGGCCCGGAGATGCCCCGACGGACGCCGCGCAGGCGGCATCGCTCTACCTGTCGAAGATCAACGAGTACGGCAACCTCTATGGGCGCGAGCTTCTGAGCTCGGAGGAGTTTGGCAATCGGTACTACGTCGGCCTGTGCGCCGCCCAGCTCGTGGACTTCGACGCAGACGGGGACAACGAGCTGCTCGTCGTCTATCGCGATCGCAACGCGCCGGTGCCCGACTGGGCCGTGGGCAACGAGATATACGGCAGCTACATCACGGAGATCTGGAGTGCCGACGGAGGCGCGCTGACGTGCCTGCTGCACACGGAGGACATCAACGGCAGCGATGGCGGCACGCAACGTCTGGGCCTGTGCCTGTTCCAGGGCAAGACGTACCTGATGACCGGGGGCGCGGACGGCTTTGAGTACCGCACGTTCTACGGGTACGGGGCCGACGGGCAGTTCGGGCCGCTGACCAGCTTCGAACTCGATGACTTTGCTGACCCAAACACTGTGACGGTCGACGGCGTGCCGATGGCGCGCGACGCGGTTGAGAACCCGCTTGTGGCGGCCTATCTCTCGCGTCCGACTCCTGACATCCAGGTGGTGTGGACGCCGCTCAACAGGGCGTTTTCCGAGAGTGACGCCTTCGTGCCCGAGGACGAGCTGAGTATCGAGGAGGTTCAGGCGCAGCTCGACGCAACGACGGCGGCGTTGACCGAGGCATCCGGTGCGCAGTGGGGCCCGGAGGGGGCCGCCCAGTAGAGCGATGCGCTCGTGGACACCTCGTGGGGCTGGGCGACAAGGCGATGCGGACAGGCGAGCGAG
This sequence comes from Coriobacteriia bacterium, assembly GCA_018368455.1. Classification (NCBI taxonomy): domain Bacteria; kingdom Bacillati; phylum Actinomycetota; class Coriobacteriia; species Coriobacteriia bacterium. Next base: position 49,912 of record JAGZEG010000006.1, on the reverse strand, counting down.
ACTTCTCATCGTGCTATCATTCGCCTGTTTGTCCGGTCTTGGTCGGAACCAAGACAATGCCACCTCTCAGAAGGAGCATCATCCATGAAGAAGGGTATCCACCCGGAGTACGTCGAGTGCACCGTGCGCTGCACGTGCGGCAACACGTTCAAGACGCACTCCACCAAGCCTGAGATCACCGTCGAACTCTGCAACGAGTGCCACCCGTTCTACACGGGCCAGCAGAAGTTCGTTGATACGGGCGGACGTGTCCAGCGCTTCGCCGACAAGTTCGGCAGCGCTGCCCAGGCCGCTCTCAAGAAGGCCGAGGAGCAGAAGGCTGCCAAGGCCGCTGCGAAGGCCGAGGCCGAGGCTGCCGCCAAGGCCGAGCGCGAGCGCAAGGCTGCCGAGAAGGCCAAGCGTGCTGCCGAGTACGCCGCCAAGGCCGCCGCTGCCCCCGCTGAGGCTCCCGCCGAGGAGGCTCCCGCGGCTGAGGAGCAGGCTGCCGAGTAAGGCCCTGCTCGAGGCGCGACGCCTGCGTTGAGCTTGTAAGAGAGCGGCTCTCTGGGGATAATCCCGGGGAGCCGCTTTTTTGATGCCGCGGCCGAGGCAAGACGAGGAGGATGGGCGCCATGGGCGTGATGGGCAAGCTGGGCCGCATAGCGGGACACGCCGCGATGTCAGCTGCGCCGCAGATCGGGCGGAAGGTTGCCCAGGTGGCTCGGCAGGTGGGCCCAACGCCTCAGGAACTCGTCGCCGCAGGGGAGAAGGCCGTCGAGAACCTGCGAGAGCGCAATCCCGAGCTCATGGAGAAGGTCTCGTCGGCTGCGGTCAAGGTCGTGGGGAAGGCTAATGAGTATCTGCCGGGCGTCGTAGAGCGCGCGACGCGCATGGTGGACGGCGCCCACGGGACGGGCTCTGCTCCCGATGCGGGGCGGGATCGGCCGGGCAGTTCCAACTAGGCGACATGGGGCTTGCGGGTTTGTGCGGGAGCTTCGACGTGTGCCGGACGACCCCTTGGGGTACGATATCCGTCTGACACATCGAGATGAAAGGCACGTCCGTTTATGAAGACAACCACCGACCGCGAGGCCCGTGCGGCATGCGGCGCCAAGAAAATGAACCACGACCACGCTGACGAGCTGTTTCAGAGCCACATCGGCGGCGCCGCTATGCTCGAGGGCGTCATGATGCGTGGTCGTTACAGCTGGGCCGTCGCCGTGCGCGAGCCTGAGGGAGGCATTTACCTCGAGGAGCACGACGTGCCGGGCTATGGCAAGAAGCAGTCGTGGCGCCGCTGGCCGCTCGTGCGCGGATGCGTGAGCCTCGTCGAGTCGCTCGTGCTGCAGTTCAAGGCCATGGCCATCGTGGCGGATCACGCATACGACTTCTCGGAGGACGAGGACACGGATGCGTCTCAGGGCGCGCAGAAAAATCCGCAGTGCTCAAACCTCCTCTCTGACAAGGGCAACGATCCCACTGGGGGAGAGCAGCGCGGGGATGTTCCTCGGGCGCAGTTCCGCAGTGCGCAGCCGCAGGGTGCGCGGGACGAGGACTGTCTGAGCACCGAGGAACATCCCCACGATGCGACCGAGCCGGAAGAAGGCGGGATCGCGGGGTGGATGGGCGTCTCCATGCTGATCGGCGTTGTGCTGGGCGTGGCGCTATTCATCTTCGTGCCGGCGTTCGTGACGAACCTCATCGTGGGCGACTACAGCAGCCAGAACATGGTTGCCTGGAACATCGTCGACGGCATCCTACGCGCTGGCATTTTCGTGCTGTACATGTGGCTCATCAGTCTTATGCCCGATATCAAGCGCATGTTTGGCTATCACGGCGCCGAGCACAAGACGATTCACTGCCTCGAGCACGGCCTGCCGCTGACGCCGGAGAACGCGCGCCGCTTCTCGCGTCAGCACGTGCGCTGCGGCACGGCGTTCATCATCATGACGCTCATCGTGTCCATCATCGTGTTCACGGTGTTTCCGACCGACCTCATCGCCAGCGCCATGGGCTTGGGCGAGGGCATCGGGCGCTTCCTTGTTGTGCTGCTGTCGCGCATCGTGCTGATCCCGGTCGTTGCGGGGCTGTCCTATGAGATCACGGTGCGCTGGGCGGGATCGCATCCCGAGAACCCGCTGGTCAAGGTCGTGTTGGCACCGGGTATGGCTATGCAGCTCATCACGACGAACGAGCCGGACGACAGCATGCTCGAGTGCGCCATCGCCTCGATGAAGGCCGTCATCGCCCGCGAGGCTGCCGAGGAGGGTCGCGAGCTCGACGCTGACGGGCTACCGGTCGACCGTGCCGCGCTCGAGGGCTGCCCGCTCGATCCGGCTGCGGGCCACGGACGCCGTGCGGCGGCTGCGGAGTAGCGGGGAAACATACGGCGCGACAGTTCTGTGAACCGGCACGTGGTTGGCATGGGCTGGCGTGGCGGCTTTGCGGGAGCGGGCGCGTGGCCACGAAGCCCCGGATGGGTGGGTTATTCTTTGCGATTGCGCGCGGGCTGCCCAGTGCGGTGGCCCGCGCTTTTTCGTGCGAGAGGGGAGTCGATACGCGATGCTGGGCAACATCCTCGCCGTAGCCGGCGGTGGTGCGTTGGGCGCCACTCTGCGCTACCTGGGTTCGATGGGCGTCACGAATCTGTTGGGTGGCATCGCCTGGGCGGCTGCCATGCCGCTGGGCACGCTCGCCGTTAACGCGCTGGGCTGCTTCGTCATTGGCGTCCTGAGTCCGATACTCGGCGCGCTGGTGCCGACACGGCCGCAGCTCACGCTGTTCTTGGTGACGGGCATGCTCGGCGGCTTTACGACGATGAGCACGTTCAGTAACGAGACGTACACGCTGTGGCAGGGTGGGCAGCACTTGCTTGCTGCGGGCTATGCCGCGGGCACGCTGCTGGTATGCCTGGCGGCGGTGGCACTGGGCCATGCCGTGGCACAGGCGGTCCTTGCGCGGTAGCGCCGGCAAGCTAAGAAATGCCGGTTTGGCGACCTCCCCGGCCATCGCCTGATAAAAAAAGACGTTCTGGGGAGGTGCTTTCATGCAGGAGATCAGTCGAACCTGCGGAAACGCTGCCATTCCGCTGGCGGGGTGCCATCTCGGATCGGTCGACCTGGTGTTTTGCTCGCATCTCGGGATGCACCGCCTCACCTAAGCGTCGTTTTTTAGCAGGACCGTTCGTCCCTCGTCGCCAGAGCGCTCTTTTTTAGCGGGACGCCCCGAAAGAGCCCCGCCCTTCCACCTATGTTGCCTGGCATGCCCTTTCCGTGTCGCACGCGGCGCGAATTGTTACGCCCTGCGGGGCGTTTGCGCGTATGGCGCATTTTTGGCGGTGCGAAGCGCTAAGCTGATAAATACTTGGGATTTCTCCTGACGAGAAGGGACGCATGCCATGGCTTTCTATTCAAGCGAGTCTGTCGGCCAAGGCGAGCTTGCTTTGCCGAAGCCTCCCATGCACTTTGTGAGTGATATCCATGGCGAGGCGGAGGCTTTCCGCCATCTGTTGCGTTCGTGTTCCGGGGAGCTGCGCCGCGCCATCGCGCGGGCTCTTGATGAGGCGCTCGATAGCCCCGAAGTCAACCGGTTGTATACGCTGCTGTGTTACCCGCGTGGTGTCGTGGCTCGCGAACGCGAGGCAGGGCAGGTTGACCGCCGTTGGTGGCGGCACCGCGTGCGAGAGGCGTGCCGACTGATCGACGCGTTTTGCCGTGTGAACCCGGCGAGCAACTTGGTCTGTATCGAGATGAACGGGGACCTGTGGGATGATCGCGAACTGTGCTCCTGCGGCTCGGCTAAAGAGCGCTCCGAGGCCATGACCTCGGCAGAGTCACGAGGTATGCAGGTGGACGAGCTGGGTGCGCGGGCCCATCTCCACATTCTCGGCCCCTATGGTGGCTGGCGTGCCAAGAGCGAGCTCATCCTGCCGCTTGAGGACATGAGGGCGCTCGTCTTCTGGGCGACGACGCCTGCAGCTCAGCATGCGTATGGCGCGACTGTCGACGGCCTTGTGGAGCAGGGGTACGCGGAGGCGGTCCTTGCCCAGCTTGCCGCCTATGCGCGCCAGCTCGTGAGCGGGAGGCTGCACATGGTGGGCGACATCTGGGACCGCGGGGCGCGCGGCGATATTGTGCTCGATGAGCTCATGACCCAGCCCGAGGTGGACGTCCAGTGGGGCAACCACGACGTCTGCTGGATGGGCGCGGCGGCCGGCGACCCGGCGTGCATCGCGACGGTGCTGCGCAACAACCTCAAGTACGGCAACGTTGCCAAGTTTGAGGAGGGCTACGGGATCAGTCTCGACTCGCTGCGGGAGTTTGCGTCGGCAACGTATGCCGACGAGGGGCCCGATGCCAAGCTCTCCCCGGTCATGAAGGCGATCTCGGTGCTGCTGTTCAAGGCCGAGGGGCAAGCGATTCGTCGGCATCCCGAGTGGCACATGGAGGGGCGCCTCCTGCTCGACAAGATCGACCTGGCGACGGGCACGGTGCGCGTGGGCGAGGCGGAGTACCCGCTCATCACGTGCGATTTCCCGACGTTGACGGGCGTGCTGGGTGCTCCCGACGGCGATCCCTATGCGTTTACACAGGCAGAACAGACTCTGATGGACGAGCTCGTTGCATCGTTCACGGGCAGCGGGCACCTGCAGAAGCAGGTCATGTGGCTCTATCTCGAGGGCGAGGTGTACCGCGTCGCCGATCGCTACCTGCTCATCCATGGATGCGTGCCGCTGAACGGGGACGGGACGTTTGCCGAGGTTGCCTGCGATGACGGGGAGACACGCTCGGGCAAGGATCTGCTTGACTGGACAGACATGCTGTGTCGCCGCGCATGGAAGGATCGCGAGCAGCGCGATCTCGACTGGATGGGCTTCTTCTGGACGGGCTGGCAGTCAACGTTCATGGGGCGCGTCGTGAAGACGTTCGAGCGCACCTATATCGCCGACGAGTCGACGTGGAAGGAGCCGCAGGATCCCTACTACACGCTGACGAACGACGACCCCGAGCTGTGTGGGCGCATCCTGGCGGAGTTCGGGGTTGATCCGCAGGCAGGTGTCATCGTGAACGGGCACACGCCGGTCAAGCTGCCGAAGGGCCAGCTGCCGGTGCGCAGTGAGGGGCGCCGCCTCGTCATCGACGGCGGCTTCTGCAAGGCGTATCGCAAGAGCACGGGTATCGCGGGCTACACGCTCATCGACGATGCGAACGGCGCGCGCCTTGTGGCGCATGGGGACTTCCCGGGGCTCGACGCCGTGCTGAACGAGGGTGCCGACACGACGCACGAGGAGCAAGTGCTGGTCGAGCACGGGCGTCCCCAGCAGATCGGAGAGACGCCAGGAACGAAGCGACGCCTGAGTGCCTATCCGGGGTCTCGGGAAGATAACGACTGGGAGGCAAAGGGGAGAGCCCAGATTGATGCGTGGGCGCAGGACTGGGCACGGAGCCTATAAGAAGGTGCCGCCGGGTCGCAGGGAAGCGGCTCGGCGGCACTCTAGCTATTGCGAGTTCCGGCTTTCGTGCGATGTCGCCTTGCGTGCCCTGAGGGCTTTGCTGCCGCGGGCCTCCTGGCGCAGGTGGTGCAGGGCGTCGAAGAACATGCCGCGGAACATGGCGCGAGGACCGGCGTAGGCCATGACCTGGCGCTGCCAGGCCCGCTCGTCAGGCTTATAGCAGTGGATCTCGCAGAGGTGGCAGCTCGGCTTTGGATCGTTGGGACACAGCGCGCGCCGCATCTCGCCGTACTCAAGGTGGGCCGCGCAGTCCGGGCAGAGACGCGGCGGCTTATGCCCCTCGTAGATGCCCTCCTGGGTGCCGAGTCGCGAGTACGGTACGCGCAGGGCGTCGTCGTGGTGGTCGGCGCACCAGATCTGCACCATGCCGCCGAGCGTGCGGCAGTCGCGCGCGATCTCGGGGTCCTGCAGGCGCTCGCTCACCTTTGCACGGCGCTTCTCCTGCGGGGTAGGCGCGCTGGCCTGCTGCGCCTCGAACGCGGACACCGCGGCGTCTGTGGTCTCGGACATCGCATACGCTCCTATGAGTATCGGTTAGCAAACACTCATTATTGTACCAAATGGCGCAGCATGGCTCGCTTCCGGGGCTCACCGGTCCGCCGCTCGCACGCGTTGCGCGAACGCCTCGTAGGGCTGGGCGTATATCTGCGAGCCGTGGTCGGAGGCGCAGACGTGCGCGAACCCCCAGCGTCGCGAAAATCGCTCTCCCTCTGGTGTGACGTTGTCGGTCACGATGCCGTCGACGAGGCACTCGACCTCGGCATAGCGCTCCACAGCCTCGCTCAACAGCCGATGCGAGACGGTGCCGCCCCGATGGGCTCTGTCCACGACGATGCAGCTGAGGAACATGTGGAGCGGGCTATCCTGTCCCGGTTGCAAGAGGGACAGCGCCACCACATCGGCAGTCGTGAGCTCGGCGTCGTTGAACGTTCCAGCAAGCAGGCCCTCGTACACGCGGCTCGACACGGGAAACATGTTGATGAACCCCGCGATGTGCCCCACGGCATCCGCAAGGGCGATCGTCGTGTCAGGCGCGTGCAGGTACCAGGCGTAGGCCTCGGCAGCCGGCGCGATGAACTCGTCGGCATAACACGCACGCTCGAGCTGCTCCATCTCCTCGAAGTGACGCGGTGTCAGCACGTCGAGGAGATGGAGCTTGCTGTCTAGGCCCTGGGGCTGCACGCCGTCCGCCTTAGCAGCGCATCTCGTCGGGGCAGGTCTTGCCGATCATGATGTTGAGGATCTCGACGTCGGTCGAGTGCATGCCGACGCGGCCGACATAGCCCATCGACATGATCGTCGTCTCCACGTCGTCGGCAACGAGGCCGTCGCCTGCGCAGAAGTTCTCGTCGAGCATGGCCATGCGATGGCCCAGCATGGCCGCGTCCACGGAGCTTGCAATCTTGGCCGCGCAGCTTCCCTTGGCGCCGTCGCACATGATGCCGCCGACGTTGGCCAGCGTGTTCACCACGGTCGCGCCGATCTGCTCGACCGAGCCGCCCGCCAGGTACGTCACGGCGGCGCCCGAGCCTGCGGCCGCGCACACGACGCCGCAGAACGCCGAGAGGCTGCCGATGTAGTGCTTGAGGTGCATCGCCATGAGGTTGGAGATGCACAGCGCCCTCAGCAGCTGCTCGTGGGTAGCGTGAATCGTCTGAGCGTACTCGATGACCGGCAGCGACACCGTCATGCCTTGGTTGCCCGACCCCGAGTTGATGACGACGGGCAGCGAGCAGCCGCCCATGCGCGCGTCGGAGCCGGCGGCAGCGCGCGCCCGCATGCGCGTCACGACGTCGACCGGGCTCGTTGCCAGGATCGTGCGCCCGATCTCGCTGCCCCAGTGGCCGCGCAGGCCTTCGTCCGAGATCGCCGTGTTGCACTCGATCTGCCGGTTGAGAATCGCCTGCACGTCGTCGAGGTCGACCGTGCGGGCGAACTCGACGATGGAGGCGACGGACAGGCACGATGTGTCGGGTGCCTCGCAGTCTGCGGGGCCGAGGTCGGCGGGAGCGCTTGGGAACAGGGAGCGCAGCTCCTGTGAGCAGATCTCCTTGCCGTCGCGCTCGACACACGTCACGTTCGTGTGGCGGTCGACGATCGTGACGGCGGCGCTGTGGGTGGCGCCGTGCGCCGTCGTGATGATGTAGAGGTTCGGCACGTCGGCGAGCAGTTCGACGGAGCAGTAGCCCGCGGCGATGAGCTCGCGGGCACGCTCGACGTCCTCGTGCTGCACACTTTCGAGCACCTCGAGACAGGCGTCGGGGTCGCCGCCGATCAGGCCGAGTACCGAGGCGGCCTCGACGCCCTTGAGCCCCTCGGCGTTGGGCACGGCCACGCTCTTGACGTTCTTGATGATGTTGCCGCTGCACTGCACGCTGAGACGCTCGCACGGCTCGCCCAGCACGCGACCTGCCATGGCAGCGGCGTACGCCAAGGCGATGGGCTCGGTGCAGCCCAGCGCGCAGACGAGCTCCTTCTCGAGCAGGCCGACGTACGTCTGGTAGGTGGAGGCGTCGATGGACATGGCGGTGTGACTCCCTTGGTGGCGGCGGGCGGGTTGGTGGTTACGGCGTGCCTGGCGAGGTTGCTTACCAAGCACGCCGCTGCAAACCTAACCATTGTGCCACGGTGGACGTCTCGATGCGAGGGCGAGTGGCCGGTTGTCATGCGAGCGGCGTATCTAGGGCGTAGGAGGGCGATGGGCGCTTCCCGGACGCGAGACGCGCAGCCTACAGTGCAAGCTCGAGCTGCACAGGGCAATGGTCGCTGCCGTAGACGTTGCTCAGGATGGACGCATCGCGCACGCGGGGCGCCAGCGCGTCGCTCACGAGGAAGTAGTCGATGCGCCACCCCGTGTTGTTCTTGCGGGCGTTGAAGCGGTAGCTCCACCAGCTATAGGCGCCCGTGGCGTCGGGGTGCAGGTGGCGGAACGTGTCGGTGAAGCCGGCGCCGAGCAGCTCCGTGAACGTGCCGCGCTCCTCGTCGGAGAAGCCGGCGTTGCCACGGTTGGGCCCCGGGTTCTTTAGGTCGATCTCGTTGTGGGCCACGTTGTAGTCGCCGCAGGTAACGACCGGCTTGCTGGCAGCGAGCTCACGCAGGAACTCGCGGTAGGCGTGGTCCCAGGCGACGCGCGTCTCTATGCGGGCGAGACCGTCCTGGGCGTTGGGTGTGTACACGTCGACGAACCAGTAGCCGGGAAACTCGAGCGCGCAGACGCGCCCCTCGTTGGCGGCGACGGCGACGAGGTCGGCCTCCGCTGCGCTGAGTTGGTCGCGGGCGATGGGCAGCAGCGTGTCGGCGTGCAGCGTGCTCAGCGGCTCCTCGCGCGAGAACACGGCCGTCCCGGAGTAGCCCTTCTTCTCGGCGTAGCCCCACACCTGGTGGTAGCCGGCTGGCTCGAGGCCGAGCTTGGCGCGGTCGGCGTCCTGCAGCTTCGTCTCCTGCAGCGCGAACACGTCGGCGTCCAGCGCGTCAAACACCTGCGCGAACCCCTTCTTGAGCAGCGCGCGCAGCCCGTTGACGTTCCACGACACCATGCGCAGCGTGCCCGGCGTGCGCGGGGCGACGCCGCCGATGATGAGGTCGCAGGCGCCGGGGGTCTCTGTCGTCAGGGGAGCGTCAGCCATGGGAAGGCCCTTCTCGTTGGGGGAGCGGAGCTGTGTGGATCAGTCTACCCGACGATCATGTGGTACACGAGCGCGATGATCATCGTCACGAGGCCGGCAACGCCGATCGCTATGCCGCTCATGGCACCCTCGAGCTCGTCGATCTCGAGGGCCTTGACCGTGCCGACCGCGTGGCTGCACGTGCCGATGGCCACGCCGGCCGCGATGGGGCTCTTCACGTGGAAGACCTTCGTGAGCGTCGGGGCGAGGATGGACCCCATGATGCCGCTGGCGATGACGGCGGCCACGGTGATGGACGCGATGCCGCCGAGCTCGGTGCTGATGCTCATGGCGATGGGCGTCGTCACGGACTTGGCGATCGTGGACATGGCCATCGTCTCGCCCATGCCGAACAGCATGCACAGGCCGTACGACGAGAGCATCGACGTGATGGAGCCGGCAAGGCAGCCGAGCAGGATGGGTACGAAGTGACGCTTGAGCACGGTGATCTGCCGGTAGATCGAGTAGGCGAGCACGGCGGTGGCGGGCCCGAGGAAGTACGAGATGACGGAGGCGCCCTGCTGGTAGTCCTCGAGCGGGATGTGGAAGACCTGCAGCACGGCGATGATGAACGCCACGGAGACGAGCAGCGGGTTCAGCAGCGGCGAGTGCACCTTCTTGTTGAGCCACACCGCACCACTGAACGCGGCGAGCGACAGAACGATGCCGAATGCGACGTGCGCGATGTTTTCCATGTTAGGCGGTCCCTTCGGGGTGGCTGGGGTCTGTGGGCGGGTGCCTGTGCGCCGAGCTTGCCGCCCGGGCTGCGCTTGCGAGCTTCTCGATGGTTGCGTGCTCAGCCTCGCGCTCTTCGGCCTCTCGGGTGGCATCGGTGCTGGGCGGGGATGCGTGTCGGGCTGTCTTGTTGGTCCGGTGACGCCACCTCAAGTTGTGGGAGGCCTCCGCCTCGGCTGCGAGCCGCGCGGTGAGCGCGTCGATCTCGGGCACGGGGACCGGCGCACCGGCCTCTGTCCGGACGTCCGCCATCGTCTTTGCGGTGTCGGACGTCGCCTCCGCCTCTGCCTCGTAAAGGGCGGCCTCGGAGCTTTCTCCTTCGCTGCGGCGGCGGGCGTATGCCTGGATGGCGGTGGCCATCTCGACGACGTTTGCCATGGCCACGGCGCTGCCGTCCAGGCCGACCTCCTCGGCGACCTTTGCGTCATGGCGCATCATCAGGTTCATGACGGTCGACACGGTGAACGACGTCACAAAGAACACGAGCACGGTCGTGATGAGGCAGATGACGAACAGCTTGAGGATGTTGCCGGCCAGCAGGTCGAAGCTGCCCATGATTGCCACCGCAGCCGGGATGAAGAATATGGACATGTGGTCGAGCAGGAAGTCGGCGCCGTCCGAGATGTTGTCCATGCGCAACACGCCGCTGATGAGGAAGACGAGCAGCAGGATCATGGAGCAGATGTTGCTGGGCATGTCGAAGGGGAGCAGCTCGGAGACCTGCTCGCCGGCGAGGCAGATTGCCAGGATGAGGCCCAGCTCCAGCACGATGCGCACGGCCTTGTTGACCTTGCGTTTTGCCGTGCGGCGTGCGAGGTGGGCGACGACTTCGACATCGTGGGCGCTCTGGGGGACGGGGATGCCGAACAGCTCGTGGTGAGGGACCGGGTGGGCGTCTGGCGCGGGCTCCTCAGAGGGGCGCGTGGCGTCTGTGGGGGAGGCGATGGCGGCCGCGTCGGAGGGTAGCGCTTGCTGGCCTGTCTGATCGTGCCGGATGTTGGGTGCGCTCACGGGCTGGTACGCCTTCCTTTCCGGGCGCGTGGCTGGCGTCGGGCCGTTTTTGCCTGACGCCGGATGTTTGACGGTGCCGCGGCCTGCTGCTGGAGGGCGGCGCCACGGATCCGAGCGGCCCACAGGATAGGGCCCGAGGGGACGGCCTTCCGGTGCCACGCCGGCGTATTCACAGCCTTTTTGCGCGCCAGCCACAGGGCGTCCACGTTTGCGGAAGGTGGCCTTACAGCGGCGTCCCGTCCGCGTTTGGTGTGGATGGGCGCGGGGTGCCAGGGCGCTGGTGAGCTGCTGGTACAATGATGCGCCTGATTGTTGTGGCATCCGATGGCGTGGACGCGCCGCCCGGCCTTTCTGCGAGGGCGCCCTGCGACACCCGACCAGGCGGGGCGTCTGCCCCAAGAAGGAGCGACTAGGTGGATCGAGAGAAGATCGAGGCCGGTGTTCGTCTCATGCTCGAAGGCATCGGCGAGGACCCGGCGCGCGAGGGGCTGCTCGACACGCCCGCGCGCGTGGCTCGCGCCTATGGTGAGCTGTGTGCCGGCATGGATCGGGATCCGGCGCCGCTGTTCGAGGTGTCGTTCGAGGCCGAGTGCCATGACGTCGTGCTCGTGCGCGACATCCCGTTCTACTCACTGTGCGAGCACCACCTCCTGCCGTTTTTCGGCGTGGCACACGTGGCGTACCTGCCCGGCGAGTCGGGCCGCGTCTGCGGCATCTCGAAGCTCGCGCGCGCTGTCGAGCTCTACGCGCGCCGCTTGCAGCTGCAGGAGCGCCTGACGTCGCAGGTTGCCGATGCCATCGAGAAGCACCTGGCCCCGCGCGGCGTGCTCGTGTGCGTCGAGGCCGAGCACCTGTGCATGACGATGCGCGGTGTGGCCAAGCCCGGGTCGCGTACGGTGACGCTGGCGGCGCGCGGCCTGTACGAGCAGGACGCCGCAGCTCGTGCCGAGGTGCTGGCGCTCATGAGTGGAGGCGCTCGATGACGAACGGGGATTTCGGCTGTGCCCTGAACGCTGGCGGACGTTGCAAGGCCGGTTCGCCTGCGGCCGCGTGGCGGTGCGGCTCGCGTTGCATCGACCTGAGGCGCACGCGCGTCATGGGCGTCGTCAACGTGACGCCCGACTCGTTTTCCGACGGGGGCCTGCACGCCACGGCCGAGGCGGCCATCGCGTGGGGCCTGTGGCTGCTCGACGACGGTGCCGACATCCTTGACGTGGGCGGCGAGTCCACGCGGCCCGGGTTCACGCCGGTGAGCCCGGAGGAGGAGTGCCGCCGCGTGCTGCCTGTCATCGAGGCTCTTGCGGGGCGCGGGGCCGTCGTGTCCGTTGACACGCGTCATGCCGAGGTCGCTCGCGCGGCGCTGGAGGCGGGGGCGTGCATCGTCAACGACGTGTCGGGCTTTCGCGACCCCGCCATGGTGGACGTCGTTGCGGGGAGCGACTGCGGCTGCATCTGCATGCACGCCGGTGGCGAGCATCTGAGCTGGGGTGCGTCCGAGGGCGCCTCTGCAGGCGTCGACCCCTTGGGCGCGTATGTCGACGGCGTCGTGTCATACCTGCTTGACCAGGCTGCGATGCTCGAGCGGGCCGGCGTGGCGCGCGAGCGCATCTGCATCGATCCCGGCCCCGGCTTCGGCAAGACGGCTGAGCAGGACGTCGCCATTCAGCGCGCGACGGGGCGCTTCGTCGCCCTGGGCTATCCCTACCTGTGCGCTCCGTCACGCAAGCGCTTCATCGGGGCCACGAGCGGCGTCTCTGTGGCGGCCGAGCGTGACGCCGCGACGACGGGGGCCTGCCTTGCTGCCGTCTCGATGGGGGCGCGCATGCTGCGCGTTCACGATGTTGCTGACGTGAGCGAGGCGCTGCGCTGTGCCGAGGCCCTGTGGGGTGCTCCCCGGCGGACGGCCCTCGTGGCCCTGGGCGCCAACCTGGGGGATCGCCTGGATACGCTGCGCGCGGCGCTGACCGACGTCGACGCCCTGCCGCTGACGCGCGTCGAGGCCGTGAGCCACGCGTACGAGAGCGTGCCTGCCTACGTGGACGACCAGCCGGTGTTTGCGAACGCCGTCGCTCGCGTGAGCACGGAGCTGCACCCGATGGCGTTGCTCGCGGGCCTGCTGGGTATCGAGAACGCCCACGGGCGTGTGCGCGCGCTCGCAAACGGGCCGCGCAGCCTCGATCTCGACCTGCTGTGGATGGAAGGCGAGGCCCACGTGGGCGAGCGCCTGACGCTGCCGCATCCCCTTATAGGCGAGCGGGACTTCGTGCTGCGTCCACTCGATGACGTCGCGGGCTGCTGGGGCGGCGCCGAGGAGTTCTGCGCGCAGCAGGGAATCGCCTGCCTGCCGCGCGGGGAGCGCGTGGGGCTCGTGACGGACGACCTGGGGCCGTTGTGGGGGCCCGCCGAGGACGGAGGCTCTCGATGAGTTGCGGAGAAGCTCTGCCTGCCGTGAGCGTCGTCTCTTTGACGGGCTCGACGAACGATGACGTGCGCGAGCTTGCCCGGCTGGGCGCCCCCCAGGGAACGGCCGTGGCGGCGCACGCCCAGAGTGTCGGACGTGGGCGGCGCGGCCATGCGTGGGCGTCGCCGGAGGGCGGCCTGTACCTGTCGATCGTGCTGCGCCCTGGCGTGGGCCCGCAGAACTTCGTGGGACTGCCAGCCGTGTGTGCCCTCGGTGCGCTGCGCGCCGTGCGCGAGGCTACGGGCCTGGCAACGCGCGTCGGCATCAAGTGGCCCAACGACCTTGTCATCGACAACCGTAAGCTCGCTGGCCTGCTCGTCGAGGCGGGTGCGGGCGAGGGCGGGCCGTTTGCCGTACTTGGCATCGGCATCAACCTGGCGAGGCCGCGCGCGACGGGCGAGGAGGTTGTTCCCGCGCCTGCGGGGGCCGCGTCGCCGAGCCCTCTCGAGCCGGTCTACCTTGCCGACGAGCTGCCCGCTGGGGCGCTGCCGGACTTCGAGGTGCTGGCGACGCTCGTGCGCGACCGCGTCGTCGAGGCGTGCGATGCCTGGGCGTCCGAGGTGCGCGGCGGCCGCGCGAAGGCCGGCCCCCTCGCGCCCATCCTGTCGGAGTATTTCGACTGCGTGCCGATGCTGGGGCACCCAGTCGTGGCGCTTGGGCCTGAGGGCGTGGAGATCTGCCGGGGCATGTTCGTCGCCGTTGACGTCTGGGGCCGCGTGACGGTGCGGACGTCTGCCGGCCAGGAGGTCATGCTCGCCGCCGAGCAGGCGTCGCTGCGCTCGCTCGAGTAGGGCGCGCCGGGGCCTGTGCCGCGAGGCCGGGCTGTCGCCGTGGGAAAATGATGGATAGCCGGGCCTGGTTCGCGGGCCGGCATCTCAGACCGTACGCTTGCGCGGTGGGAAACCAGACTATGCAGATGGGTTTGTGCGATGGCTGCCAGCTGTTGCGCGGACGAGGGGAGCGCAGGACATGGGCGACGGGCGAGAGGTGCGGGCGACAGGTTCGGCTGCGGGTTCGGGCGTCTCGCCAGTTGCCATGGCGCAGGTGGGCGTCGTCATCGCACTTCTCGCCGTATCTGCCCAGGTGAGCGTCGCCATTGGCCCGGTTCCGTTCACGCTGCAGACGCTCGTCGTTGCCCTGGCTGCCATGGTGCTGACGCCCGGCCAGGCGGCTGCGGCGCTTGCGGGCTATGTGCTGCTCGGCGCGCTTGGCTTGCCGATTTTCTCGCTCATGCGCGGTGGCATCGCGATGATCGCCGGTCCCACGGGCGGCTTTCTGTACGGCTTCATCCTCTCGGCGTTTCTCGGCTCGCTTGCACGGCGTCTTGTGAGCGGACCCACGCGAGTGCGTGCCATCGCCGGTGACGTGGCGTGCGCCGCTGTCGTGCTCGTGGTGTGCTACGTCGTCGGCACGGTGCATCTCATGCTCGTGGGCAACATGGGCGTTGCGGCTGCGCTTGGCGTCGCGGTTGTCCCCTTCATTCTGCCTGACATTTTCAAGTGCGCCGCCGCCGGTCTTGTGGCTGCCGCGCTGCGCAAGGCCATCCCCAGCATCGCCGCGCGGTAAGGAGCTCGCGGGCTTGCGCTTCGGGCTCTGTCGCCAACTTTCTGCCGTTGCCAGCGCTGCCGGGACGTTTCCCTGCTCGCGCCCCGAGTGCCACTGCTGGCCTGCCGCCTCTGCCAGTGCCGCCGAAGCATTTTCTGGCTCGCGTTCCGGGCACTATTGCTAGGCTACCGCCTCAGCTATTGCCGCCAGTGCCGCTGGGACGTTTCCGGCTTGCGTCCCGGGTGTCATCGAGGGACTGCCGTCACAGCCATTTCTTTCGCTGTCTGCGGATCCCCACCCTGGGCGCTATTTTCGGTTGTGCGAGCTTTTGCGCGTGGGGCTTCCGAAAATGGGCACGATTTACGGCTGTGCGACATTTGCGCCGTGTTTTGGGGCTGCGTGCGAGTGGCCCATCGCAGGTGCGCGGCTCTGACCTGCGGTTTTCTCAGGAGCGTCTTTCTCGCACGGTTTGCGAGTGCGGCACAAACCTTGCAGAGCCGCAAATCGCGCCCTTTTTGAGACGCGCCTGGAACAAGACCTCGCACAACCGCAAATCGCGCCCACGGAGGGCGGGCCTGGGGAGGCCTCGCGGTGCTCCGTACGTCCGCGGGTACCTCAGCGTCTTCTCGGAGCAGAGCCTCGCACAACCGCAAATCGCGCCACGGAGGGCGGCTCCGGGAAAGCCCCGCGGTACCCCGCGCATCCTGCGGATATCCCAGCGTTGCAGGCACCCCGCGCTGCTGGCGGTCCGGGTATCCCGTCGCTCGACCTCGCGTCCTATGCACGCTGCCCCTGCAGGTACCCCCAGTGTTTACTTGCGCCCCGCGCGTCCTCCCACGGATGCCAGGCGCCTGGGTCTTCGCGCCTCTCATAACAAAAACCGCGGGCCCGCCTTCCTTCAGGGAAAGCGGGCCCGCGGGCTCGTGCGTATGTCTACCTGCGTGGTTGCTCCTGCACGTGGCGCCCCTCGTGCGCAGCGTCTCCTACGCGTCGATGCCGAGCTGCAGCGCGCGCTTGTTGGGCTCGAGCAGGTGTGCCTTACGGGGCGGGACGCACCCGGCAAGCGCCGCGTCGAGCGCCTCTCGGCTGCAGAACTTCGTCTGCTCCCACAGCTTGCCGACGAGGATGATGTTCGCGAGGCCCTTGAGCCCGCCTTCCTCGGCCATCGTCGACGCGGGGATGCCGATGACGCGCACGCCCTCGGCAAGCTCGGAGGTCTCAGGCAGCGTCGCCACGAGCGTCGTGTCGGCGAGGATGAGGCCGCCGGGCTCCACGGCGTGCATGAACTTCTCGAGCGACGGCTGGTTCATCGCGACGAGCGCGTCAGGCGCCGTCACGAGCGGCGACCCAATAGGCTCGTCGGCGATCGTGACGGAGCAGTTTGCTGTGCCGCCGCGCATCTCGGGGCCGTAGCTCGGCAGCCACGAGACCTCGCGATCCTCGATGAGCGCCGTGTTAGCGATGAGCTTGCCGGCGAAGAGCACGCCCTGCCCGCCGAAGCCGGCGAGCACGATCTTGATGGAGGCCATGCTAGTTGCTCCTCTCGGCAGGCGCCGCGTTTCCGGTCGCGGGCGCGATCTGGCGCGGCGCGCCCTCGGGCGTCATGACGACGGCCCCGGTTCCAGAAGCGCCTGCGGGGATCTCGGGCTGCGCGGCGATCGTCGCCCCGCTCGCGGCGTCGTAGGCCAGGCCTTCGGGATTGGCGATGGGACAGGCCTGAGCCCGAGCGAGCGCAGCGTCGACGATGGAGCGGAAGCCGGCGGCCTGCACGTCCTTGTACACGCCGAGCGGGTAGTAGGGCAGCATGTTCTCGCGCATCCACGCAAAGGCGTCCTGCGGCGTCATGCCCCAGTTCGTCGGGCACGTCGACACGACCTCGATGATGGAGTAGCCCACGCCGTCGATCTGGTACTGGAACGCTTTCTTGATGGCGCGCTTGGCCGCCAGGATGTTGCGCGGCGAGTCCACGGTGACGCGCTGCGCCAGCGCCACGCCGTCGAGCGTCGAGAGCAGCTCGCAGACGCGGATGGGATAGCCGGCGGTCGAGGTGTCGCGGCCGTACGGCGACGTCTGCGTCACCTGGTGCGGCAGGCTCGTCGGGGCCATCTGACCGCCGGTCATACCGTAGATGGCGTTGTTGATGAAGATGACGGTAATCTTCTCGCCGCGCGTCGCCGCGTGCACGGTCTCGGCCATGCCGATGGAGGCCAGGTCGCCGTCACCTTGGTAGGCAAAGACGACGTTTTCGGGATGGACGCGCTTGACGGCGGTCGCCACCGCAGGCGCACGACCGTGAGCGGCCTCGATCATGTCGCACGAGAAGAAGTCGTAGCTTGTGACGGCGCAGCCGACGGGGGCAACGCCGACGGTCGTTCCCGTGACGCCGAGCTCGTCGAGCACCTCGGCGACGAGACGGTTCACGATGCCGTGCGGGCAACCCGGGCAGTAGCTGTTCTGCACGGGGAGCAGCCCCTGCGGGCGGCACTGCAGCACGCGCTCGCCGTCCTGCAGGTTCACAAGGGCGGCCTGCTCGGGGGAGAGCGTCTTCTCAGCCTTCGCCATTAGCGGTCGCCTCCCTTCTCGCACGAGGCATCCGAGGCGGTCCCACAGGGTGCCCCGACTTCACGAGCGGCCTGCTCGATGTGGGCGAGCACTTCGGCCGGCGTCGGAATGATGCCACCCGTGCGCCCGAAGAAGCTCACCGGTGCCCGGCCGCTCACGGCGAGGCGCACGTCGTCGACCATCTGCCCCATGTTCATCTCGACGGACAGGAACGCCTTGGCGCCGCAGCCCAGCGCGTTCTCGATGGCGTCTACCGGGAACGGCCACAGCGTGATGGGCCGCACGAGACCGGCGCGGATGCCCTTGGCGCGGGCGCTCACGACGGCGCTGCGGGCGATGCGGGCGCTGGCGCCGAACGCCACGACGACGACGTCGGCGTCCTCGACGAGGTACGACTCGGAGCGGCGCTCGGCAGCCTTGATCTTCTCGTAGCGGGCGAAGCGTTCAACGTTTGTGCGCTCGAGCTCGTCGGGCGTGAGGTAGAGCGAGTTCACGACGTTGTGGGCGCGCTCGCCGTGCGTGCCGGTCGTGGCCCACGGCTTGGCGGGCAGCTCGTCAAGCGAGCGCTGCGGCGGCAGCACGACGGGCTCCATCATCTGGCCGAGCATGCCATCGGCCAGGATCATGACGGGCGTGCGGTACTCGTCGGCCACGTCGAACGCGTGGTAGACGAGGTCGGCCATCTCCTGCACCGTGCTCGGCGCGAAAACGGGCATGAAGAAGTCGCCGTGGCCCATGGCGCGCGTGGCCTGCCAGTAGTCGGACTGCGACGGCTGGATGCCGCCGAGGCCGGGGCCGCCGCGCTGCACGTTGATGATGACGCCCGGCAGGTTGGCTCCGGCCATGTAGCTGACGCCCTCGCCCTTGAGCGAGACGCCCGGGCTCGAGCTCGACGTCATGGCGCGCGCGCCGGCGGACGCGGCGCCGTACACCATGTTGATGGCCGAGATCTCGCTCTCAGCCTGCAGGTACGTGCCGCCGATCTTGGGCATGCGCTTACTCATGTAGGCGGCAAGCTCGGTCTGCGGCGTGATGGGGTAGCCGAAGAAGAAGCGGCAGCCGGCGCGGATGGCGCTCTCGGCGAGGACCTCGTTGCCCTTCATGAGGACTTTCTTCGGGGTCTGCTCGGGCACAGGCGAGACGCCGGTGCCAGCGGAGCACGTGTTGATCATGGGCGCGGCGCTCTGGGCGTTTGCGGAATCGGCCATCTACCTCACCACCGTAATGGCAACGTCGGGGCACACCAGGAAGCACGACGAGCAGCCCGTGCAGCGTGCGGGGTCGGTCAGCGTGGCGGGATGGTAGCCCTTGGCGGTCAAGCGGTCGGGGTCGAGCGCGACGATGTGCTGGGGACATGCGTTAACGCACAGGCCACAGCCCTTGCAGTAGTGGTCGTCTACGACGATGCGTGGCATGGAACCTCCCTCTCTCCAAAAAGGTTCGCTTTAGTCTAGTGGCGCAGGGGCGCCCTGCGTGGCGCGGGACGGAGAATCGCCCTATTCCCACGGCGGTCGGACGAATCTCTCCACAAAGATGAGCGGCTCGTGAAGAGGCTCGACGTCGGTGGCGCCGGCCGCGTAGGTGTCTGCGAGGCCGGTGGGAACGACGGTTGCGACGAGCGGCAGGCCGGCGAGGGCCGCGACGTCGCGGGCGAAGGAGCGGCCCCGCTCGACGTCAGCGACGCTCGTCTGGTCGGCGAGGTTCGAGCAGTTCACGACGCCGCAGGCTTGCAGGCGGGCGTTGCCCTCGATGGCGCGCAGCACCTCGACGGCCTCCTGCGGCGTGGCAGTGAGCGCGCGGAAGGCGTTGACGACGTAGAGGAGCCGCGCGCCGGCGGCATCGAGCGCACGGGCGTAGCGGCCCAGCGCCGTCGCGCCCAGATCGTCGCCGCCCACGTCGATGACGAGCCGCGAGGCCGCGCTGTCCCCGAGCTGCGCGCTTGCGATGGCGCCGTCAAGCTCGCCGCCCATGCTCGGCGTGTCAAGCGACGTCCGCGCGAACAGCGGCGCGACGAGCTTCACGCCCGCCGTCTCGAGAGCGTCGATGTAGTCGCTGCTGCGGAAGTACGGGTTCACGAGGTCGAGATCAGCCAGCGTGACCGGCATCCCTGCTCTGGCCTGCGCCAATGCCAGGTTGAGCGCCAGGTTTGTCTTTCCGACGCCGGCGTGACCCACGAGCACCGTGATCCCCGGGCTCGCCAACGGGCTGTCTACGAGGCTCGAGGCCGCGTCTCCGGGTTGCTCCATAGGGCCTCCTCTGCTGGTTGTTGGGCGTGCGTTTCGGACAAAGCTATCGTAACGGCTCTCCGCGCTAGGAAATTGCGGTTGGGAGACGTTTCGCGCCGACCCTTGCTAAAAAACGCCAGTTGGGTGATTGTCCTTGTTGGTGGATCCTCGCATAAGGGCGAAAAGTGACCACGTGGGGGTGCCGGACTACCCGTTTGGGCCCCTTCTTGGGCGCTCGGGGGCTGACAAGGGTCGCCAGACTGGCAATTTCTAGCAGCACCTGTCCCGAGGCGTCGCCCAACTGGCGATTCTTAGCACGCGGGGGCTCAACGCGACCTCCGCGATGGCGGCCGCCTGCAGGACGACGCCCGGCGATTCGTAGCACGCGGGGGCTCGACGCGGCCGCGGATGCACAGATTGCGCGGGGATGGTGCAGGCCCTACCGGGATGCAACGTTTGCGCTATGCTTTTCCGAATACGTCATAGGAGGGCTGCTCACGTTCGCCCGCCCCCACAGAGCCCGCAGAGAGGGAGGAACCCCATGAACCCTGACGTCAAGGAGGTCGCCGGGCGCATCCGCGCGCTGCGCGAGGATCTGGGCATCACGCAAGAGGAGATGGCTCAGGTAACCGAGCGCTCGCTTGCCGAGTACGTCGCGCAGGAGAGTGGCGAGCAGGATCCGTCGTTCTCGTTCCTCTCGAAGTGCGCCGAGCGCCTCGGCGTCGATATGGTTGAGTTGCTCACCGGCGAGAGCCCCCGTCTGGCCCGCTACGCCATCATGCGCGCAGGTGACGGCGTGACGATCCGCCGCCGCTCCACGCTCAACTACCTGCACCTCGCGCCCTACTTCAAGGATCGCCTGTGCGAGCCGCTGCTCGTGACGGCTCCCTACGACGAGGCAGCCCAGCGTCAGCCGATCCACCACTCGTTTCATGCGGGCCAGGAGCTCGACTTCATCATCAAGGGCTCGCTGCGCTTCGTCTACGAGGACCACGAGGAGGTCCTCAACGAGGGCGACTTCGTCATCCACGACTCGTCGCGCGGGCACGGCATGATCGCCACGGGCGGTCAGGACTGCACGTTCCTCGCCATCATCATCAAGGAGCCGGGCGACCAGCTTGCCTAGGCGTGGCCGGGCGCCTTCCCCAGGGCGTCCGACTGCGCCGGTAAACAACCTCCCCACGTCCCTCCCCATCGTATGAAGCGAGGCTACCTTCCATGCTGAACATCCACCAGCGATACTGCACCGAGACGTTTGACTACGAGGGCCGCGTGACGTCGTTTCGCGCCCATCGCCCCGACGACTTCAACTATGCCTACGACGTCATCGACGCCATCGGTGCCGGTGAGCCCGAGAAGCTTGCCCAGCAGTGGTGCAACCCCGAGGGCGAGGAGCACGCCATCCGCTTCTCGGAGCTGGCGAGCTGGTCGAATCGCATAGCGAACTACCTGCGCGAGCATGGCATCGGCCAGGGCGACAAGGTGCTCGTCATCCTGCGCCGCCACTACCAGTTCTGGATGAGCGCGCTGGCGCTCAACAAGCTCGGCGCCGTGCTCGTGCCCGCGACGTTCATGCTCAAGGAGCACGACGTCGAGTATCGCCTCGATGCCTGCGAGGCCAAGGCGATCATCACGACGACGGTCGGCGACATCGCCCAGATCATCGACAACGTCTTCGCTGCCGATGCCGCGCGCCCCGGCGAGCCGGGCACGCCCGAGGGCCCGCGCTTCCAGCACATCAAGCGCTTCCTCGTCAACGGCGCGCAGCCCGATCTCGACGGCGCTGGCGCGCAGGCGACGGAGCGCGACGCCGCCCAGTTCGGCCCGGCGCTCTCCGGCACGGCGGGCCTGTTCGCCGCGTGGTGCCGTCGCCCGGGCTGGCTCGACTTCAACTCCGGGGTGCGCGCGGCCTCTGCCGAGCTCGAACGCGTTGCCACGCATGCCGACGACCCGATGCTCATGTATTTCACGAGCGGCACGAGCGGCAACCCCAAGATGGCGCTGCACTCGTGCGACTACCCGCTCGGCCACATCACGACGGCCAAGTACTGGCACGGCGTCGAGGCGGATGGCGTGCACTTCACGATCGCCGACACCGGCTGGGCCAAGACGGCGTGGGGCAAGTTCTACGGCCAGTGGCTCATGGAGGGCTGCCAGCTCGTCTACGACTTCGACCGCTTCCACGCCAACGAGATCTTGTCGCTCGTGGCGCGCTACCACATCACGACGTTCTGCTGCCCGCCGACGATGTACCGCATGCTGTCGCTCGACCCCGACTTCGACTCGTACGACCTGTCGAGCGTCGACCGCTTTACGACGGCCGGCGAGGCGCTGAACCCCGACATGTTCCAGTTCTGGGTCGAGCACACCGGCAAGGCCATCTACGAGGGCTTCGGACAGACGGAGACGCCGGTCATCGTTGCGAACCTGCTGGGCTCGACGCCCAAGCCCGGCTCGATGGGCAAGCCGGTGCCGTTTGCGAACATCGAGATCCAGCGCCCGGACGGCAGCCGCTGCAACCCCGGCGAGCCCGGCGAGATCTGCATCGAGTGCAACCCGAGGCCCATGGGCATCGTGCGCGAGTACTACAAGGAACCGGCCAAGACGGAGAAGCTGTTCCGCGGCGGCTGGTTCCACACGGGCGACGTCGCCTGGGTCGACGAGGACGGCTTCTTCTTCTACGAGGGTCGCGACGACGACGTCATCAAGAGCTCGGGCTACCGCATCGGGCCGTTCGAGATCGAGAGCGTGCTGCTCGAGCACGAGGCCGTGCGCGAGTGCGCCGTTACCGGCGTGCCCGACCCGCTGCGCGGCAAGGCCGTCAAGGCGACGATCGTGCTCATGGACGGATTCGAGGGCACTGAAGAGCTGACGCGTGAGCTGCAGACGTGGGTGAAGCGCAAGACGGCGCCGTACAAGTACCCGCGCATCGTCGAGTACGTGAGCGAGCTGCCCAAGACGTTCTCGGGCAAGATCCGCCGCGTCGAGATCCGCTCGACCGATGCCGAGCGCGGCGTGGAGAACCGGGAGGCGTAAGGCCGCGCGGCGCAGTTTGGCGGCCGTGCCGTGCGGCCTGGAGCGTGCGGGCGGAAGCGCGCCGACGACTGCGTGGCTCGGGGCGTGCGGGCGAGAACTCGCAACACGGTGCAGCCCGCAGTGTGTCGGCAAGAATCGCGTTGAGTGCGGTAATTCTTGCGGTGCAGTGGCAAGAACGCGTCCTAGTGCGGCACGGCCGGCGCTGTCGTGGCAAGAACGCGCTCGAGTGTGGTGCCAATTGGGCGGGATGGGCGGGCTGTGGCAAAGGCTTCCTGGGCTTTTGCCGCAGCCCGCTTTTTGTAGCATCGCACTAGTGCGCATTCTTGCCACGACGTTCGCGCCCACGCCGCACCACGCGCGTTTTTTGCCAGATACTCGTGCGTTGCCGGTATGGCACTTGCACGGAGGGAAGCGTCGCGCTAGACTCCGCTTCAAATCGGTCGCGGCATCAGGCCGCAGGCCACGGAGCAACGAAAGGGAGGCAGCCATTATGCACGTCGACTTCTTTGGAGTGGCGAGCTGCATTAGCCTTCCGTCCGTGAACGCCTCCGACATTATCTCCAGCATCATCATTAGCTGCCCCGAGGCATAGGCACATAGGCTGCCGCCTCGGGGATATCGCGAGCCAGCGGGTTTCCCGCTGAGCGTTTCGCGCCTATAGGAAGGGTTCCGCTGGCTGCTCATATCGCAGCTACGGCGGGCCCTTCGCGCATTCCTGTCGGCCCCCATGCCCGGGTCGCGGATATGCGCATTTCCGACTACGGGCCCATGCGTGTCACAGACGCCCCATGGAGCTCGCTCGCGATTTCAAGCTGATGATGAGGAGCGTATCCCATGAATACCACTACGAACTCGAACGTCGCCGCCCAGACCGTCATGTCTCACGAGGGCGTGTGCGCTGTCGCGGCGGCGAGCAACCCGGATGAGCTGGCGCTGCTCGCACAGGCCGACCCCTCGTGCGTCGTGCTGCGCTGGCATGGTGGCCTGGGCGAGGAGCACGCCTTTGCCGCGGCCGAGCTCGAGCGCTGGTCGGACAAGGTGGTGCATCTGCTCGCTGCCCAGGGCGTTGGCACGGGCGACGCGGTCGTTCTGGCGCTTGGCAATGCCTACCAGCGCTGGTTCGCCGAGCTCGCTCTGGCAAAGCTCAGCGCGACGTCCGTGGAGCTGTCGGTCGACGTGGATGAGGCCCAGGCTGCCCGTGTGCTCGCAGCCTGTGGGGCGCGCGCCGTCGTGGCCACGAACCGCGGTACGGTGGCTGACGTGCTCGACCATGTCGTGTACCTGTGCCCGACTGTCGGGGCTCGCCTGATCGTCAACGCGGATGGGGCACCCTCCCTTTTCGCCGATCCCGCCGAGCAGGATGAGACTTGCGTTCCGCCTGCCTGGGATGCCGACGGCCTGCCCCACGGCGCCGCTCTCTCGGGTCCGTTTGGCGTGTGCGCCCTGGGCTGCGTGCGTCCCGGCTGGCTCGACTTCAACACGTACGCCCGCGTCGCTCCGGCGGCCCGCCCTGTCTCCTCGGCAGAAGCCGGCACTCCCGAGGCCGATGCCCGAACCGGCGCGACGCTTGAGGTCGCGGGCCATGCCGCGTAGCGCCGGATTGCAGCGGCGCCACTGCCGGAGTGCCCTCTCGTCCCGCGGAACCGCCGGCGGGCCTGCATCGGCAGATCGAACGGGCCCGGGCGTGCTCCCGCGTACGCAGCCGCCTGGTCCCCATGTGTCCCAGGGCGTGCGTCTGGCATCCTGGCGCGCGCCGCGGACCCTGGCGGAGATCGGCTCCTGCGCACCCCGGCGCGTGCGGCCGAGCCGCGGGCTGGTACTCGCCTGCGCCCTCGTCGCCAAATCTGCCGATGGAGTGCGCTTCGCCCGCCTGCCCCGCGTATCACCCACATGAGGCGTAGGCTGATCGAGAGACTGTTGACACGCACCGTCCTTTTGTCCGAGTCGTTTCCGCGGCGCGTCCCTACGGAGAGGATTTTCTGCCCATGCGCAACATCAACGAGCGCTTCTGCACGGAGCGCTACGACGAGAACGGTCTGCTCACCGACTTCAAGGTGAACTGCCCCGACGACTTCAACTTCGCCTACGACGTCGTCGACGACATTGCCGTCAACGACCCCGATCGCCTCGCCATGCTTTGGTGCAATCCCGAGGGCGAGGAGCACGCGTTCACGTTTGCCGACATGAAGCACTGGTCGGACAAGACGGCGAACTTCCTGCGCGCCCAGGGCATCGGCAAGGGCGACATGGTCCTCGTCATCCTGCGCCGCAACTACCAGTTCTGGTTCACGGCGCTGGCGCTGCAGAAGCTCGGCGCCGTTCTCGTGCCCGCGACGTTCATGCTGCGCGAGCAGGATCTGGCCTACCGTCTCAACGGTGCAAGCATCAAGGCCGTCATCTGCACGAACGTCGGCGACATCGCCGAGATCGTCGACCACGTCGTCTACATGTGCCCCTCGGTGCACACGCGCATCCTCGTGAACGCGGCCGGCGGCGGCACGACGCCCCGCCGCCCCGACGGCTCGTTCGAGTTCCCCGCCACGGGCCAGCCCTACGGTGCGGCGCTCTCGGGCCCCGACGGCGTGTGCGCCCTGGGCTGCGTGCGCAAAGGCTGGGTCGACTTCAACACGAACGTACGCGTGAGCTCCGCCGCATTCGAGCGCGTTCCCGGCAAGGTTACGGACCCCATGCTCATGTACTTCTCGTCGGGCACGTCGGGCGAGCCCAAGATGGTGCTGCACAACGGCTACTACGCGGCGGCTCACATCGTCACGGCGAAGCACTGGCACAACACGGTGGCCGATGGCGGCCTGCACTTCACGATCTCGGACACGGGCTGGGGCAAGGCGGTCTGGGGCAAGTTTTATGGCCAGTGGTTCATGGAGTCGGCCGTGCTCACGTACGACTTCGACCGCTTCAACGCCAAGGAGATCCTGTCGCTCATCGGGCGCTACCACGTCACGACGTTCTGCTGCCCGCCCACGATGTACCGCATCATCATGACGACGGCCAACGTCGACGAGTACGACCTGTCGAGCTTGGTGTACTGCACGACGGCCGGCGAGCCGCTCAACCCTGACCTGTTCACGTTCTGGCGTGAGCACACGGGCCTCACGATATTCGAGGGCTTCGGCCAGACGGAGACGCCGCTGACCGTAGGCAACCTGACGGGCTCGACGCCGCGCATCGGCTCGATGGGCAAGCCCGTGCCACAGTTCGACACCCACATCCTGCGCGAGGACGGCACGGAGTGCGAGCCGGGCGAGACGGGCGAGATCTGCATCAACATCGAGCACGGGGCGCCGGGCATCATGATGGAGTACTACTGCAACCCCGAGAAGACGGCCGCAGCCATGCACGACGGCTGGTACCACACCGGTGATACGGCCTGGGCCGACAAGGAAGGCTACTTCTGGTACGAGGGCCGCAACGACGACCTCATCAAGAGCTCGGGCTACCGCATCAGCCCGTTCGAGATCGAGAGTGTGCTGCTCGAGCACGGCGCCGTGAAGGAGTGCGCCGTCACGGGTGTGCCCGATCCGCTGCGCGGCCAGGCCGTCAAGGCGACCGTCGTGCTCATGGACGGCTTCGAGGGCTCCGACGAGCTCACGAAGGCGCTGCAGACGTGGGTGAAGCACAACACGGCGCCCTACAAGTTCCCGCGCATCATCGAGTACGTGAACGAGCTGCCGCGCACGATCAGTGGCAAGATCCGCCACGTCGAGATCCGCTCGACCGACGCGCAGAAGAAGGTCGAGAGCCACGAGGGGCTCGACGAGACCGACGCGCTCGTGCCCGACCACGAGGTGAACAAGCTCGAGGAGCGCGGCGAGCGGTAGGCGCGACCCGCTGGGCATGGGGTGCCTGCAAGAGATCGTGCGTCTTGGGAGGGCGTGCGGCCTCTTTGCGGGAAGGGCGTGCATGTGCCGGAGTCGTGGCGGCCCTTGTGACGTCCGGGCTGTTGCGCCGGGTCGCACGGCACGTCACAATGGCGATACTGACGGATCACGAGATTGGGGGATCTGCCGATGAGAAAGCTGTCTGCGGGACTTACGGCGCTCGCGCTGGCGGGCGCCTGTGTGATGCCGACGGGAATGGCGCTGGCGGACGAGGGCGGCAAGGGCGCATCCGATGGCCAGGGCCAGACGATCGGGCAGGCGCTTGACGAGGCGCTTGGCTCGCTTGGGGCGCTGTGGAACGACAGCGTCGAGGCGGGGCGCGATGCGGCCGAGGCTGCCCAATCCACGCTGGGGGACTACGTGAACATCGCCGTTGGCGGGCTCGCCGACGCGTGGGATGCCGTCGCTGCGAGCTGGCCCGAGGTGCGTGACGCCTTGTCCGAGGTTCCAGGCCAGGTGAGCGCTGCGTTCGAGAGCGCTATGGACGGTGTGCCCGAGCAGGTCGCCTCTTCGCTTGAGCAGGCCAAGGACGCGACGTCTGACTTCCTGAACCAGGTTGCCGTCGTGCGGGTGAGCGACCCGGCAGACGAGTCCTCGGTTGTCGAGATCTCCGACAAGAAGACCATCAGGACGACGTTCAACGGGCTCCAGTTCCTGCAGTGGCGTGCCACGTCCGATGTGCCGGAGGCGTCGGCGGCTCAGACGCGCGTGTCGTACATCCGCACGGACCCGTCGGTCGCATTCGACGTCGCTGCCCTGGATGCCGCCGTCGACGAGGTGCTTTCCGGGACGGAGGGAGGCGCCATGTCGAGTGTGCGTGACGGCACGGCGACGTCTGCCGGCGCGAAGAGCGCGGCGTCCGATTCCAAGGATGGCTCCTCGGTGCCGGACATCGAGCTGCTGGCGTTTACGACGTATCGCGACTCCGATGTCGTGACCGTCTCGTTCCTAGGGACGGAGCTCGCGGTCTCGTTCACGGTGCCTCAGGTCGACGTCGACCTGCTGAATGGGCTTGCCGGCTAACGTTGCTCGCATGTTGTGGGGCGGGGCGCTATCGCTGCGGATGCGGCGGTGGCGCCCCGCGCGTTTTTGGACGGTCCGGGGCTGCAGGACACATGCCGCGCATCGCATGCTACAAAACCGGTGTCGTGAAATCCCGTGCTACAAAATGGCGCGTTCTGCACGATACAAGCAAGACTGTGGGTTTAAGGCAGACTCATCTACCTGCGGTGATATTAGAAAAGTAATTCTTCATACTGGTGTTGACGGCCTGTTATCGTACATTTCGCAGGAAAACGTAGCAGCGAATTTCACGAGGCCGGTTTTTTGTAGCAGGCCAGGCACGTGATTCAGGATTGGCGTGCGATGTGCGCGTCGTTTTGCGGTCGCGCATTTGCGAGAGAGGGGATTGTGCGGGCGCCATGCTGCTTCGGCGCACGAACGTCGTGGAGTGCCTGCGCGCCGAAGCGCCTCTTGCACGGGGGGGCGCCGCCGCGCTCGTGCCCGCTCGGCGGCGCCCCCGTGTGGCGCGGCCATTCCGCCGACGCGATCTCGGCGGGGCCGGTGGCTGCCGCCTTTGGGGCGCCGGCCTGTTCTGCCGTGCGACGCTGGCGGCTTCTCGACGGCCCTGCTGGCCGGGGCGCCGAACCCCCGACATCGGTGACGGCGCTGTCGCCGGAGGCCTTGGGGTGCCGCGAGCCCGTGCTGGTTCGCGGCACCCTCAAGCGGGATGGCTACTCTGCCGATGCGGGCTCGGTGCCTGCCGCTTCCGACGCGTCAACTTTCTTTGCCGTGCGCCGAGAGCGCGTGCGGCGCTTCGGCTTCTCGGCGGCGTCACCGGCCGGGATGCTAGGCTCCTCGGCGCTGTCGTCGGCTTCGGGGGCGGAGGCGGCGCTCTTCGTGCTTGCGCTGCGCTTGCGGGAACGTGTGCGCGAGCGAGCCGGCTTCTTCTGCTCGGCATCTGCCGCCTCTGTAGTGGGGGCGTCCGCCGACTCTGCAGCAGGGGCCATGGCGTCTGTAATTGCGGCGGCCGTGCTGGTCTCTGCGACGCCAGACGATGCGCTTGCGCCGGGCGTCTCGCTTGTGGTGGGGGAGGCCGATGCTTGGATGCTTTCCGATGATGGGGTGCCCGCCGGGCTGCGGTGTTCCTCTGAGGCCGGATCGCCCTCGGGCTTGGGAGCGCTCATTGCCGCGGGCTCGGAGCCAGCGCCGGCCTGCTCTTGGGCCGTCTGGGTCTTTGCCGAGCGACGCGTGCGAGTCGTGCGCGTCCGGCGACGCGGTGTCGAGGCGGGAGCCGAGGCGTCGACTGCGTGGACATCGGCCTGCGTCTCGCCGGCTGTGGGCTGTGCGTCTCCCTGTGTTCCCGCAGGTGAGTCGGCGGGGACGCCTCCCGACTGTTTGCTCGCGATATCGGCTATCTGGGTGTTAGCGACCTCCGAAGAGGCGGCGTCGGGAGTGGCTGCATTCTCATGCGCATCGGAGCTGGCATCCGCCGCGGCAAGGTCGACGGCCGCAGGCTGCTCGGCAGCGGTTTTGTGAATACGTTCGACGCGACGGGTACGACCGACCGCCTGGCGCAGGCGCGTGGCGCGACCGGGGCGGACATCGCGCACTGGAGCCTCGCTGGACTCGCGTGCGGCGCCATCGACAAGCTCGTCTGCTTCGCGCGCGGGCTCTGCCGCATGCCGGGATGCTCGGCCGGGTCTGGTATCCGGCTGCGTTTCGCGTGCGGATTCCGCCGCTTCGGGGGCCTCGCTGGTCTGGTCTGCGGGATGCGTCGGAGTATCGAAGACGCCCGATGGCTCGGCCCCTGCGGCCTCGGCACCTTCGCCGCCCGGAGCGCTGACGAGTCCCGTATCGGCCACGTCGCCCTCGCCAAACTCCGGCGCCTCGCCGAGCGTCTTGTGCGTGATGCGTGCCGAGCGGGCGCGCCGGCGACGGGCCGAGCGGGACGTGCCGCGCCCTGCTGTCGGGGCTTCCTGCTCGGGGGCACCGGCATCGGGGCCTTCTGCGGGAACGGGGGCGTCCGCCACCGGGCGCGCGATTTCCTCGGCCCCCTCCATGCCGCTCACCTGGGTCGCAATTACCGACGCATCCACATCGTCCGTCGATGCCTCGACGTCAGCTGCGACGCGCCCGCCGCGCGAGCCACCACGACCGCGCCCCCCGCGTCGGCTATGCCCACCTCGCCCGGAGGTTTCTGCGCTGGTGTCTGCACTCTCGGAATTTCCCAAGGCCGGAGCCTCCGCCTCGTTGAAGAACGTAACGTGCGGGGTGCCCGCCTCGAGCTCCACGAGGGCGCGCAGGTCGCTGGCGATCTGTGTCATCTGGTCAGCGAGCTGCGGCAGGCCGAACGTGAAGCCGGCGTGCACGATGCCTGCGTCGACGTACTTGCGCAGGAAGCCCTGGCACGGCGAGTCCTTCACGGACAGGGCGGTGCGGTAGACATTGGAGAACAGGTCAGCAGCCTGGACGCCGGCCGAGAACTTCGAGTCGAGGAAGCGCACGTCGATGTCGGTGACGAGCGGCTCGTCGCGGTGCATCAGGACGTTGCCGATGCTGCCGCGCACGAGGTCCTCGTAGCTCTCGCGCAGGCTGCCGCGAATGTCCATGGAGAGGCGATAGGCCAGGCCGCGCTGCAGGTCGCCGCGCTGGAGGTAATAGGCGAGCGCCTGGCCGGCCATCGAGTCGTAGAGCATGTCCTTGTCGAGCTTGCGCTCGCTGGCCATCGCGGCGCGCGGGTCGAGGTCGGCAAGGAATATCTCCAAGCCGTTTTCCTCGATGAGCGTGCGGGCCAACGCAAGCTTCTGAGCGGTCTTCATCTGGGAGGCCTTGGACTCCGTTTGCGTCACGCGGTGCTTGGCGACGCTCGTCTCGAGGCCGGGCAGGTCGCGCACGAGCACGATGGCCATCGTGAAGACCTCGCCGCTGTAGCCGAGCGTGCCCGACTCGTCGAGATACAGCTTCTGCGGTCCGCCGTGGAGGCTGGGGAGGAAGCACAGGGGCATGGAAGCCCTCCTTATTGAGTTGTGCTCGCCTGGGGAGTGCGACGCCGCGCCCGGACCGCCATGGTGCCGGGGGCCCCGCGAGTTGGCTCGGGCGTCTGTCTGCCTGCGAGCCGGCCGAGGGCGAGCTGCTAACGCCACAAGTCTACTCGCGCGGGAGGCGTCGCGTGCGCGCAGCCCGGCGGGAGGCGTGCGATGCCCCGCAAACGCCTACAAACGCGGGGCCCCGCCTCGGGTCCCCAGGCCGCCGGGCCGGGCGGTGTCGCCCCGGAGTCGCCGGCCTTCGAGGGCACCCGCGCCAGCGGGCGTGTGCCTGACGGCGTTGCGGGGCGCGGGCTGTGGCGCTAGGCTGGCATGTGGAAGTGGGGTCGAGAGAGAGGCCGTCTTGCTATGAACACGCCGACGCTGGAGACGGAGCGCCTCGTTTTGCGGCGGTTTACCGAGGACGACCTCGGTGCCCTGTTCCGCATCTATGCCGACGAGCAGGCAAACACGTTTTTGCCGTGGTTTGCGGCGCGGACCCTCGATGATGCTCGCGACATCTTCGAGCGAAGCTATGCGTCTGTGTACGCGGCTCCGCAAGGCTACGCCTACGCCGTTTGCCTCAAGGGGGAGGCGGGCAAAGGGGCCGCTGGCGCTGGAGCAGGCGAGCCGATCGGATATATCAAGATCGACACGGATGGCAGCCACGACCTCGGGTACGGTCTGCGCACGGAGTTCTGGCATCGGGGCATCGCTTCGGAGGCGGGCCGGGCCCTCATTGAGCAGGCGCGCCGCGACGGCCTGCCCTATCTCACGGCGACGCACGACGTGAACAACCCCCGCAGCGGTACGTCATGCACCGGCTCGGCATGACGTACCGCTATTCCTACGAGGAGCTGTGGCAGCCGAAGAACATCCCCGTGACGTTTCGGATGTACCAGATCGACCTCGATGGCGAGGAGCGCCCCACCTACCGGAAGTACTGGGACGCCGCCACGGTGCGCTTTGTGGAGGACGGGCTCTAGGCGCCGGTCGCGCTGCAGGCTGCCACGAACGCCTCGAACAGGCGCATGGATGGCCCGTCGAATGGCCACAGCATCTCGGGGTGCCACTGGACGGCGAGCACGAAACGCTTACCGGGCAGCTCGACGCCCTCGATGACACCGTCGGGTGCCATGGCGTTGACGACGAGGTCGGGGCCCGCGTCACGTACGCTCTGGTGGTGAAGCGAGTTCACCATGACGTGCGCGAGATCGAGCGTGGGCTCGGGAGCCTGCGCAGCCAGGGGCGTTGCGACGGCCTGAGCGGGTGCGTCTTCCAGGATGTTTGCGAGCAGCGTGCCCGGCTGCACGGCAACGTCGTGGACGAGCGTGTCGAACGGGCGACCCTGGTCGTGGGAGATGCGGCCTGTCGCGCGGAACTGCTCGACAGCGCGGCCGGCGCTGAGGTCCTCGTCCTCGCCGTCGGGCGTGGGCAGCGTTCCGAGCTGCGAGGGGATGTCCTGCCACAGAGTGCCGCCCAATGCCACGTTGAGCAGCTGGTTGCCGCGGCAGATGCCGAACAGCGGCTTGTCGGCCTCTACGACAAGCGGGACGAGCGCCAGCTCGAAGTCGTCGCGCCCTTCCTCGGCAGGGCCGCATTCCGGAAGGCGCTCCGCCCCGTAGCACGCCGGCTCGATGTCGCCGCCGCCCGGCACGACAAAGCCGTCGAATGCGGCGACGTAGCGGGCGAGCTCGGCAGGGTCGGTGGTCTCGCTGAGCACGACGGGGACTCCGCCCGCCGCCTTGATGCCGTCTACGAGCAGCTTCTGCGCGAGGATTGCCTGCCCGTTGCGCTTCGAGCGCTCCTCGGTGCGCGGGCAGATGCCGATGAGTGGGGCGCGGGAGACATTGGAGCACGTGGGGTGGCTCATGGGCGATCCTTTCGCGAGAAAGTGGCGCGGCGAAGCCTCGGAGGGGTCGCGGAGGCGGGGCGCGTCGAGCAAGTTTCCCAGGTATAGCAGCCTCCGGTGTCCTCCGCGTGGGCGTGTGGCGCTTTTTCGCGGATGGAAACACGTCCCCGCCTAGGCAGCCCAGGCCGGCGTGGTGGGGGACTTGCGCAAGGGGCCCTGCGGCCTGCCATAGGTGGGCATCGCAGGGCCCCTCGCTCGCGTTCGGGTGTCCATGCTGGTTCGGCACCCGGTGCTAGAATCGCGGGTGAGGTGCCCTGAGGCTCATCGCTGTGGAAGGCTTGCGAAGAAGTCCGGCAAGGTGAATGCCGGTTACTTTATCACTCTACTGTGCTAAAGTAACCGGCATCGAAATGCACGGACCTTATGAGGGAGATCTGCTGTGACGCTAACGACACCGCGCGGCATGCGCGACGTTCTGCCTGAGGAGGCGCTGTGGCGCGAGCGTATCGTGTCCGCCGTCTCGGGCTGCTTCGCTGACGCGGGTTACCTGCCGGTCGAGACGCCAGTGCTCGAGGAACGTGACCTGCTCACGAACGCTGACGCCGCGCCCGAGACGACGTTTCGCCTGTTCGACGGTGATGGCCACCAGCTCATGCTGCGCCCTGACGTCACGCTGCCCATCGCACGGCTCGTCTCGTCGCGCCTGCGCGGCCAGGCTGGCCCGTTTCGCCTGCGCTATGCCGCGCCGGTCTTCTGTGAGCGCGACGCCCTGCGCGGCCAGGCCCGCCAGTTCACACAAGCTCGGCATCGAGCTTATCGGCCAGTCCGGTGCGCAGGCCGACGCCGAGGTGCTCTCTCTGGCCGCGGGTGCCCTGGACGCCGCGGGCCTGAGCGGGTACGTCATCGCGCTGGGGAGCGTGCGTCCGTTCGAGACGCTGCTGTCGGCCTGTGGGATGGACGCCGACTGGCGAGCCGGCGCCTGGGCGGCCTGTCGGGCCAACGACCTCGTGGGGCTCGACGCCCTCGTGGACGAGGCTGGCGACGCGCTGGCGCCTGAGCTGCGACGCGCCCTACGCGGCCTGCCGCGCGTCCACGGCGGTCGCGAGGCGATCGACGCCGCCCGCCAGCTGGTCGAGCCTTGCGCCCCGCTGTTGGCGAGCACTCCTGGCGACGCAGCGCCCGACCTCTTCGGCCTCGACGAGCTGGCCTCCCTGCTCGATGCGGCGCAGCCCTGCGCGACGGGCGGTACGCTGGCGGTTGACTTCTCGCTGACCGGCTCGTTCGGCTACTACACCGGCGTCGTGTTCGCAGCGTATCTGCCGGGCTTGGGCGCCTGCCTGGGCAGCGGCGGCCGTTATGACCGCGTGTTTGAGCGCTACGGCGCCGCTCGCCCCGCCGCCGGCTTTGCCCTGTCACTCGACGCCCTCCAGACGGCTCTCGACTGCGCGTCTCCGTCGCGGACCGCGGAGGAAGCCCCCACCTCCCGCGAAGCCCCCGCGGCCCTCCTCCGTCGCCCCCTGCGCGTCGCCGTCTCGAAGGGCTCGCTCTACGCCGGCGCCCTCGACCTGCTCTCCCGCGCGGGCCTGGATGTCAGGCGGCTTGAGGATCCCGGCCGCCAGCTCATCATCTCCGGCCCCGACGACGTCGAGTACATCATCGTGCGCCCGACCGACGCCCCGGCCTTCGTGGCGTTCGGTGGCGCGGACTGCGGCATCTGCGGCAAGGACTCGCTGTTCGAGGCCGATCTTGACGTGCTCGAGCTTGCCGACCTGCACTACGGGGACTGCCGTTTTGTCGTGGCCGAGCCCGCTGCCGCCAAGGGGCGTGCCGAGGAGAACTACCGCCGCCTCGGTGCTATCCGCGTCGCGACGAAGTACCCGCGCATCACGCGCGCCTACTACAGCCGCATCGGCGTGACGGCCGACATCCTCAAGTTTCACGGCAACATCGAGCTCGCGCCGCTCGTGGGCATGGCCGACCGCATCATCGATATCACGGCTACGGGCACGACGCTGCGCGAGAACAACCTCGTCATCGTCGACGAGGTCATGCGCTGCACGGCACGCTTCTTCGCAAACCCGGCCAGTGCCCGTACGAACCCGCGCGTCTATGAGATGGCCCACCGGCTCGAACTCGCCGCGGCCGAGAAGAAAGAGGGGTAACCCGAAATGAAGAACATCGTGCTACAGCCCGGCGAGCGCCTTACCGACGAGATGATCTCCCGCGCCGGCGCCCTGCCTGCCGAGGTCATGGCGTCGGCCGCCCAGATCGTCGACACGGTACGCGCCGGCGGCGACGAGGCCGTGCGCGATTACGAGAAGCGCTTCGACCGCGTTGACCTCGCCGACTTCCGCGTGCCGGCCGAGGTGCTCGACCGCGCATGCGATCCCGACCAGGTCGACCCGGAGTTCCTTGCCGCCTGCGAGAAGGCCGCACGCCAGATCCGTGACTTCCATGAGCGCGAGGTCCAGCAGAGCTGGTTCATGACGCGCCCCGACGGCACGATCCTCGGCCAGAAGGTCACGCCGCTCGAGAGCGTGGGCATCTACGTGCCCGGCGGCCGCGCGCAGTACCCCTCCACCGTGCTCATGAACGCCATCCCCGCGAAGGTCGCCGGCGTCGAGCGCATCGTCATGGTGACGCCGCCGCAGGCAGACGGCGGGGCGCTGTCTCCCTACACGCTGTGCGCCGCCAAGGTTGCCGGCGTGGACGAGATCTACACGGTCGGCGGCGCCCAGGCTATCGCGGCGCTGGCGTACGGCACGGCCTCCATCCCGCGCGTCAGCAAGATCACCGGCCCGGGCAACGCCTACGTGGCCGCGGCGAAGCGCCTCGTCTCGGGCGACGTGGGTATCGACATGGTGGCCGGCCCCTCCGAGGTCTGCGTGCTGGCCGACGAGACGGCCGAGCCGCGCCTCGTCGCCATCGACCTCATGGCGCAGGCCGAGCACGACCCGCTGGCGACGTGCTACCTCGTGACGACCGACCCCGACCTGCCGCAGGCCGTTCTCGCCAACATCGAGGAGTACCTCGCGCAGACCCCTCGTCGCGAGGTCACCGAGGCGTCGCTCACGAACAAGGGCGTCATCGTCGTGTGCGCCGACGTCCAGCAGGCGATCGACGCCGTGAACGCCATCGCCCCCGAGCACCTCGAGGTCCAGATGGCCGGTGGCATGGAGCTGCTCGGTCGCATCAAGAACGCCGGCGCCATCTTCGTGGGCACATGGAGCTCCGAGCCGCTGGGCGATTATGTGGCCGGCCCGAACCACACGCTGCCTACCGGCGGCACCGCGAAGTTCTCCAGTCCGCTGTCTGTCGAGCAGTTCGTCAAGAAGTCGTCGGTTATCTGCTACTCCTACGAGGGCCTCGAGGCCGACTGCGACGCCGTCGTGACGCTGGCGAGTGCCGAGGGCCTGTGGTCGCACGCTCGCTCGGCCGCTATGCGCCGCGAGGTACGCGCCGACCAGCTCGCCCAGACCGCAGCTCAGGAGTGCGGCTGCGAGGGCGGGCGCTGATGGACGGCACGCAGCTGCGCCCCGACCTCGTGGGCCTGGAGCCATACGACCCCGACATGCGCCCCGTGCGCATCATGCTCTCGGCCAACGAGAACAACTACGGCCTGCCCGCCCCCGTGCGCGACGAGCTGGCTCGCCGCCTGGAAACCGTGCCGACGAACCGCTATCCCGACGCGACGGCGCCGGGCGTGCGCCGGCTGCTCGCGCGGAAGTGGGGCGTCGGGGAGCGCAACGTCGTCGTGGGCAACGGCGGTGACGAGCTCATCTTCAACCTGCTGCTCGGCTTTGGCGGGCCGGGCCGGGCGCTCGTGAACTGCCCGCCGACGTTCTCCGCCTACGACATGTACGCCCGGCTCACGATGACGCCGGTCGTCGACGTGCCGCGCCGCCCCGACTTCTCCGTGGACGAGCAGGCCGTGCTGGCCGCTGCGCAGCAGAGCAACACCGCCGTTGTCGTGCTGACGTCGCCGAACAACCCCTCGGGCAACCTGGAGCGCGTCGGCTTCGTGCGGGCGCTCGCCGAGGCCACTGACGCGCTCATCGTCGTGGACGAGGCGTACGGAGAGTTCTGCGACCCGGCCGCAAGCTGCGTGCCGCTCGTCGCCGAGCTGCCCAACGTCTGCGTGCTGCGGACGCTGTCGAAGGCGTATGCGCTGGCCGGCGCCCGCGTGGGCTACGTCATCTGCGGCGACGCCGTGGCCGACGGGTTGCTCGCCGTGCGCAGCCCTATTCGGTCAACCGGTTCTCGCAGGCGGCGGCCGAGGTCGTGCTCGAGCATGCCGACGAACTGCGGCCGATCGTCAACGCCATCGTGGCGGAGCGCGCCCGCATGACGGCCCTGCTGCGGGGACTTGCTGACGAGCTGGCCGCTGCCGGACGCGGGCACGTCGACGTGTACGACTCTGAGGCGAACTTCGTGCTCGTGCGCCTGCCCGCTGACGGGAGCCTTCCGAGTGCCGACGAGGCGCATGACCGTCTGGCCGACGCGTCCGTGCTCGTGCGTAACTTCTCGCATGCGGCGGGGCTGGCCGGTTGTCTGCGTATCAGCGTGGGCATGCCTGCCGAAACGGACGAGCTTCTCACGCGCCTGCGTGAGATACTGGGGCTGTCAGCTGCCGAGGCTTCCGGCGTTCCCGCGGTCGCCTCGCAGGCGCCGATGACGGCAAAGGAGTAGGCCGATGACCACAGAAGACAAAGAGGCGCTCGGGGCGTGCGCCGTCCCGGAGCAGGTCCATCGCATCGCCGAGGTGCATCGCGTCACGAAGGAGACGGACGTCCTCGTGCACCTCGACCTCGACGGCGACGGGGCGGCCGACGTCGACACGTGTGTGCCCTTCCTCGACCACATGCTCGACGCGCTGGGTCGTCACGGGCTGTTCGGGCTGACGGTACAGGCCACGGGCGACGTTCAGGTCGACGACCATCACACGGTCGAAGACGTTGGCATCGTGCTCGGCACGGCCGTCCGCCAGGCGCTCGGCGACGCAAAGGGTATCGCACGCTACGGCCAGGCCGTCGTTCCGATGGACGAGGCGCTCGTGCTGTGCGCCATCGACATCTCGGGGCGCGGGGCCGCTCACGTCGACCTGCCCATCCCCACGCAGTGCGTCGGAACGTTCGACACGCAGCTCGTCAAGGAATTTCTCATCGCCTTCGCTGCTAACGCGGGCATCACGCTACACGTGCGCCTGCTGGCCGGCGAGAACTCGCATCACATCATCGAGGGAGCGTTCAAGGCCCTTGCCCGCGCGCTCATGATGGCCACGCGGCTCGATCCGCGCGTCACGGGCGTACCCTCCACGAAGGGGAGCCTCTAATGGCGCCGGTGGGGGGCGTTCCGGGCATCGTCATCGCCGGGGCGGACGAGATCGCGGCGTACGGCGTGGGCGAGGCGCCGACGCTTGCCCGAGCTGTCGAGGCGGAGCGTCCCTGGATGCCTGCCGACGCGTACGTGGCCGTCGTCGACTACCACAAGGGCAACCTGCTGTCTGTCGAGCGAGGTCTGGCCGCGGCGGGCGTCCGGGTGCGCGTGAGCGACGACCCGGCTGTCATTGCAGGTGCTGCGGGTGCCGTCGTGCCGGGTGTGGGCGCGTTCGACGACGCCATGGCGTTCATGCGGGCGTCTGGTCAGGCGGACGTCCTGTGGGATCTCTCTCGCGCGGGTACGCCCATCCTGGGCATCTGCCTGGGCATGCAGCTGCTGTTCGATCGCGGTAACGAGCACGCCCAGCCGCCAGCACCCGGCGAGGACGTCCCGTGGACGCCCGGCCTTGCGCTCATGCAGGGCGACGTCGAGCGCCTGCGCGGTATGAACGGCGTGAAGGTGCCGCACGTGGGATGGAACTCCGTCGAGCTCACGGGCGTCGCTCGCAGCTGCCCGTTGTTTGAGGGCGTCGAGGACGGCACGTTCTTCTACTTCACGCACTCCTACGTGTGCGTCCCGCGCGATGCTGATCGTGTCGTGGGCACGACGGAGCACGGCCAGCGCTTCGCGAGCGCCGTATGGAACGGCGGCAACACGTTCGGCGTGCAGTTCCATCCCGAGAAGTCCTCGGGGGCCGGTGCGCTCGTGCTGGCGAACTTTGCGGGCGTCGTCGCGCGCGAGCTGGGTATCGACCCGGCTGAGCTGGCGGCAGCGCAGGCGATGATGAGCGCTGCGGCTGCCGCGGGCGTTGACCTGGGCGGCACGCTGTGACGACGCTTTCCTGCTCCGACGTGAAGGGAGGGGTGCGATGATCCTGTTTCCCGCCATAGATCTTGTGGCCGGCCAGGTCGTGCGTCTGCGTCGCGGCGAGCGCTCGCAGATGGACGTGTACGCAAGCGATCCCGTGGCTGTGGCGCGCGACTTCGCGGCGCGTGGGGCGACGTGGGTGCACGTCGTCGACCTCTCCGCAGCGTTCGAGGAGGACGACGCGGCCCGCGCTGCCAACGACGCGGCCATCCGGGGCATCTGCGAGGTCGATGGGCTGTCGGTCGATGTCGGCGGAGGCGTGCGCTCGCTCGGGCGCATCGAGCAGCTGGCGAGCTACGGAGCCCGACGCATCGCGCTCGGGACGATCCTCGTGCGCGACCGGGCGTTTGCGCGCCAGGCGGCCGAGCGCTTTGGCGAGCTGCTCGTGGCTGACGTCGCCGCCCGCGACGGCGAGGTGGCCGTCAACGGCTGGCGCGAAGATGCCCGCGTGCGAGCCGACGACCTCGTGGGCGAGCTGGCGGGTATGGGATTCACACACCTCGTATTTACGGACATCGCGCGCGACGGTATGCAGACGGGCGTCAACACGGCGGTGTACGAGCATATCGCGCAGGTGGCGGGCTTCCCCGTTGTCGCGAGCGGTGGCATCGCGAGCCTCGCTGACATCGAAGCGCTTGCCGCGCTGGATCCCTCCGTCGTGGAGGGCGCCATCACGGGCCGCGCTCTGTATGAAGGGGCGTTTACGCTCGAAGAGGCGCTCGCGTCCGCACGCGCGCCGGTGTAGCACGGCATTTGCTGCGTTCTCGAGGGGCTCGCGTATTTCCATACGCGTCGCCTCTCGACGCCCTGTGCCTGCTGCGCTGCGTCGGCGCGTGGCGGAACGGATGTCTCGGCTCGGTTCGCTATCTCGTGAGGAGGGGCTTTGCTCACCAAACGTGTCATTCCCTGCATGGACGTCAAGGACGGTCGCGTCGTCAAGGGTGTCAACTTCGTGAACCTGCGCGACGCCGGCGACCCGGTCGAGCTTGCGAGCTACTACGACCGAGAGGGCGCTGACGAGGTCATCTTTCTCGACATCACGGCGACGAGCGACAACCGCTCCACGACGATCGACATGGCGTCGCGTGCGGCTCGTCAGGTGCGCATCCCCTACGCGGTGGGGGGCGGTTTCCGCGACGTTGCTGGCATGCGCGCCATGGTGGCCGCCGGCGCCGACAAGTGCTCGCTTAACTCGGCGGCCGTCAAGGACCCCTCGCTCATCACCCGATGCGCGGCGGCATTCGGCAGCCAGGCCGTCATCTGCGCCATCGACGCGCGCCACGTGGGGCCGGGCGACAAGTGGGAGGTCTACGTCGCAGGAGGGCGCACGGCCACGGGCTACGACGCTGTGAGCTGGGCCGAGGAGGCGGCACGTCGCGGTGCGGGCGAGATCCTGCTCACAAGCATGGACCGCGACGGCACGCAGGACGGCTTCGACCTGGCGCTGACCCGGGCGGTGGCGCGCGCCGTGCCCATCCCCGTCATCGCGTCGGGCGGCGTGGGATCGCTCGAGCACTTCGCCGAGGGTATCGTCGAGGGCGAGGCCGACGCCGTGCTCGCGGCGAGCGTGTTCCACTTCGGAACGTACACGATTCGCCAGGTCAAGGAGTACCTCGCTGCGCAAGGCATCCCCGTGCGCCCCGTCTTCGAGGGGTAACGAACTCTTTGCCCTCCTTCCCGGGGCGACAGCGCAGCGCCTCGCCCTGAGACGCCACGACGGGGGTTCCGCCCTCTATGCGCGAGGCCGACGGTGGCTCTGTGGTCCGCCGCGAGTTCCGCAGTGTCCGGCGCGTTCTTTGCCGGGCGGTACGAGGACTGTCTGAGCGCCGGATTACAGGGCGGCCGGCGACCGACCGAGCATGAGATGCGTTCGAGAGAGGGGACCGCCATGCCATCCTACGCAAGTGAGCCAACCGAGCTTGTTCATTTGAATGGCGCCGAAGCCGCGCTGGCCCTCGGCGTCCGCTTCGACGAGCGGGGACTCGTGCCGGCTATCGTGCAGCAAGAGGGTTCGGGCGAGGTCCTCATGATGGCGTGGATGAACGCCGAGTCGCTCGCGCTGACGCTGGAGACGCGCACGAGCTGGTTCTGGTCGCGCTCGCGCCGGGAGCTTTGGAACAAGGGGGCCACGAGTGGCAACGTGCAGCAGGTCCATCGCGTGCTGTACGACTGCGATGCCGACACGATCCTGCTCATTGTGGATTCGCCGGGCCCGGCCTGCCATACGGGTCATCGCAGCTGCTTCTATCGCGAAGTTGCCCTCGGGGATGCGGTCGGGCCGAGCCCGCAGGCGTAGTTTCGCGCTCGCGAAGGAGTAATCTGGCCAGGAAGTCGAGTCGTGTACTGCCTATCTTCCTCGCCGGAATTCATCTCTTCGCTGACCCGGTCTTTTCCCGGCGGAAGGACCGGGCGCGCGGAGATCGAGCCGGCGCGCCCATACACGAGCCCGTTTCCTGTCCCCGAAACGTACGATTCCCAACAGGACGCGCCTCGCTCTGCTGCAGGATCGTATTTCCTGCAGAACGCGTGGCGCCATGTCGTAGAAAGGAAGCCTCTCATGGGAGAGCGCACCGCAAACGTTAAGCCTGGCGACCTGGGGCAGACCATCGACAAGCTCGCGGGCATCATCGCCGGGCGTCGCAGCTCGACGCCCGAGGCCAGCTACACGAAGCGCCTGCTCGACGGGCCCGAGGACAAGCCGCTCAAGAAGCTCGTCGAGGAGTCGTGCGAGGTTGTCATGGCCTGCAAGGACGCCGACCACGACCACATCCGCTACGAGTGCGCCGATGTGGTCTACCACCTGCTCGTCGTCTGCGAGCGCTGGGGCATCACGCCGCAGGAGCTCGCCGGCGAGCTCAACGCCCGCATGACGGAGTAAGGCCGGGCAGGCTAGCTACGTTGCGCATTGGCGGGTTGCCCGTGCTTGCAGGGGTGCCAAGCGCGTTTAATGAAACGACCCCGCAGCCGCATCCGATCGGGCGCAAAATGCGGTTATGCCAGGTCTTGCAAAACGCCGCTCCCAAATTGGGCTCATATTTCGGTTATGCGAGGTTTGCGGCGGGTGCTGCGATTACGAAAGATTGTCGCTTCCCAGAAAACCGCAGGTAGGCGATTTGGGGGTTGCACATTACCCGCAGCACAGGCATTCAGATGGCCGCGCAAACCTCGCATAACCGTCAATCGCGCCAATTTCCAGCCTTCAGTTTTGCAAAACCCCGCACAACCGCAAGAAGCGCCCTACGAGTGGGGGCCTCACACTCTGCGGTAAAGTCTCGCACCCCGTGAGGGAGACTTCGCACCGCCGTATCCGCTTGCTCTTACAGCCCTACGAGCTTTTGCAGCTCGGTCTTGCTATGGACGCCGAGCTTGCGATAGAGGTTCTTGGCGTGGCCGCGCACGGTGTTCTCCGTGAGCGCCAGCGTCTCGGCGATGGCTGTTTTGCTGCGCCCCTTGCAGATGAGCTGCATGACCTCTATCTCGCGCGGCGTCAGGCCGCAGGCCGTGCCGAGCTCATGGCAGCGCGCGTCGATGCTCGGGTAGTCCGATGGTTCCGGAGCGGGGCCAACCACCTCGGAGAACAGCCGCTGGGTCTGAGCTTCCGGGCGAATCTCAAGTAGCAGCATCGCCGCGAGGGCGATGCCCGTTGCCACCACAAGCACCTGCTGCAGCGATACGCCTGACCCCAACAGTGCCTCGCCAAGGGGAACAACGGCCCATCCGACGAGGGCGTAGACGCTCCAGCCCAAGGCGAACGCCACATGGGGGTGCAGCCGGAGCCGCCGGCTTGCATCGGTGATGACCAGCCACGTGAACTGCACGATGAGGCTGTACGTCGTCACCATGATGGACTGGGCCACATCAGGTGCACCAAACATGCTTGATGCCAGCGCCAGTGCCAGCAGGGGGCATACGACTTTCCACAGCGTCCCGAGCGTGAACGACCCCTTGCGAAAGAAGGCGATGTAGAGCACCAGGAGAACGATACCGATGGAGAACAAGCTGGCAAGGGCTGACAGGATGCCGCCGCTCGGGACGCCCGTGAACCCCAGCGTGCACACGGCGTCGACGCTTCCGAGCAGGGCGAGGCAGACGACGATGCGCGCGGCATCCTGCGCCTCGCCCCGGGATGCGACGAGCTCCGAGACCGACGGTGTAACGTGGGGATGCGCGGCGGCGCCCGCAGCGGGAGCATCCCACTCTTTCCGGCCATTGCGCAACGTCGCCACGAGCACGACGAACAGTATGGCGGGAAAGGCCGCGCACGCCAGAAGCGATACTTCGGGCGGAAACAGCTCGAGTAGACGCTTGAGCGCAATGCCGCACGCCAGGCCCGTCAACAAGCTTCTCATTCCTTGTTCGAGGGGAACCTGCGCGCACAGAGCGCCCCATCGCAGGTACATCCAGCCGGCGCCAAGCCCCGTGAACGCCATTGCCATATACGCCATCGCGGGCCGGTCGAGCGGCCAGGGGAAGTTGGGCAGGGCGATGATGACGCTTCCGAGCGTTGCGACGA
Source organism: Coriobacteriia bacterium (assembly GCA_018368455.1). Taxonomy (NCBI): domain Bacteria; kingdom Bacillati; phylum Actinomycetota; class Coriobacteriia; species Coriobacteriia bacterium. Next base: position 6,646 of record JAGZEG010000006.1, on the reverse strand, counting down.
GCGTGGCAAAGGCTCCCACGGCCATACCCGCCCCACTTATGGGCCCGCGCGGCAAGGATAGGCGTGACGAGAACACCGCACCAAGCGCGAGGGTTGGGAGGAGAAAGAGGTAGACCTGTTGCCACGGGACACCCGGGGGCAGCTCCGTGTTTGCGAGATTGATGGTGTAGATCCACGTGAGCAGCAGCGCGCCTGCGCAGAAGAGCGCCCGGCCACACTGCGTGTTTAGCCCAACCCATGAGAGGGGCGCTCCCGATGCGGGCGCGTCCAATTCCGTCGTCTCCATGTGGGCTGATTATACGCTCCGTATCCCTCTTTCTTTCCACACGCACGTGGCTTGCCGATAGCCCATCTCGTGTGACGGCCCGTCACTGACCCAATTCGCATATGCAACCACCTGCGAAAACAATCGCCTCCCCCGGTTCGTGGCATGCCCCTGCCCCTCTTCGTGGCTCGCCAAAATCGCCTGATGCGGGCACCGTTGACATCGGCTACGCCAGATGGCGCCGCCGATATGTCAGACGAGCCGCGCCGCACGGGACACGGCTACACGACAGGGGGTATCTCATGAGTAGGATTGCCACACAGCGTCAAGATCCCACGCGCCGCACCTTCCTGGGGGCGGCTGGAGCAGTTGCGGCAGCCGGCGTTCTCGGCGCAGCACCTGCGGCATTCGCCGGCGAGGGGGCGACGTCCGCTTCGGCGTCCGCGGACGGTGCCTGGGACGGAGAGTACGACGTCATCGTCGTGGGTGCTGGTCTTGCGGGGCTTACGGCTGCCGCGACCGTCGCTGCCGAAGGCAATGGCGCGACCTGCCTGTTGCTCGAGAAGGGCGAAACGCCCATTGGAAACTCGAAGTTCGCGTTTGGCATGATCTCGGTCATCGGGGATCCCGACGACGCTATGGTCTACATGAATGCGCTGCAGGAGGGTACTGACAGCACGCCTGAGGATGTTCTTCGCGCCTTCTGCGACGAGTCGAGCAAGAACTATTCGTGGATGGTCGAAACGCTGGGCGCTCCTGAGGCCGACTTCATGACGGGTGGGCCTGAGCTCTGGCCGGAGGAGGCTCGCCAGGCAAACCCGGCCGTCGCTGCGATGAGTCCCGAGTACCCCGAGCTTGAGAACATCGGCGGGTGGGGCTTCATGGCATTCACGGGCGCGGGAGGGGTGTCCGGCTTCACGAACATCTGCGACTTCCTGATGAACTACGTCGAGACGCGCTCTGACGTCATCGACTATCAGCCCGCGACCCCGATGTCGGAGCTCGTCACGGACGGCGACGGCGCCGTTATCGGGCTCATCGTGGAGGACGGCAGGCGCTTCAAGGCGAACAAGGGCGTTGTCATGTGCTGTGGAGGCTTCGAGAGCGACCCGGGGATGCTGTTCGACAGCACCGGCGTTAAGGGTGCGTTCCCAGCCGCGGGGATGGGCAACACCGGTGATGGCCATCGTGCCTGCGCTAAGGTTGGCGCCGGCATGTGGCACATGCATTGCGTGTCCGGCTTCTGGGAGACGACGCGCAGCCTTGACAACACGCGCTTCCTGCAGTTCGGCCCCGGCGAGGGGTCGGGTCCGGGCAACTATACAAAGGATCGCGGCATAACGGTCGGCATGAACGGCCAGCGCTTCTACATGGATTGGGACGCCAACACCTCGGGTGGGCTCTACCCGATGGGCAGCGATCTCACGGTGAACATCGGGTATCGTCACGGATACACCCAGTGGGGCGGCCAGTGGGGTCCGATGCGCATGCCGGAGACCGCTTGGTTTGTGTTTGACGCGAATGCCCTGGCCAACGGTGCCGTGCCAACCGATCTGAGCGCCGATCCGGTGGCAGATGGCTTCGCATACGTTTCCGACACCATCGAGGGACTCGCCGAGCAGTGCGGCGTGCCTGCCGATGAGCTCGCGAACACGGTCGCGGTCTGGAACCAATTCTGCGCCGACGGGGAGGACCTGGCGTTCCACCGTCCTGCTAACACGCTGACCGAGGTAGTGACGCCCCCGTTCTATGCCGTGCGATGTGCCCCGCACTTCCTCAACACGAACGGCGGGCCGGCTCGTTCGGCGAAGGGCGAGGTGCTTGACGCTTTTGGCGCGCCTATCCCCGGCCTGTATTCCGCCGGCGAGTTTGGTTCCATCTGGGGCGCGCTTTACCAGGCGGCCGGCAACCTTGCTGAGTGCTGTGCGTTCGGGCGCATCTCAGCCCGAAGCGCTCTGGGCAGGTAGTAGGGGTCCCGCGACTCAATCGCCCGCTCACTGCAGCGAAAGGCCGCTTTGCCTTAGCGTGTGGAACCAAAGTGACGATCCGGGGGACGGCATGCGTTCAGCACGCGTGCCGCCCCCTTCTGTCGTTGGCGCTCGACCCGTGTATCGGGCGGGGTTATGGACGTTGCCGGCTGCGCTCGTTACGCGCAGGCTGGCGTTCGGCGGAGAGGAGCGGGTTTGCGATATGGGCGCATCGCGGGGCGTGTATGCTAGGAATATCGCCGCCTGCTCGCATCACGGTGGCGCCCCGCGAGAGGTATGGAGGCTTTCCCATGGAGCGCATCCCTGTTGCATCTGCCCCGGCCCGCTACGAGGCGGGCGTCACTCGCCTCACTCGTCGCGCGTTCGTGGGCGCCGCTGGTGCCGCAGCCGCGGGTTTCGCCTTGGGCTCCTCGGGCCCCGCTCGTGCTGCCGAGGCTTCCGCCGCCGACGAGATCGTTATCTTCCATACGAATGACACCCACGGCTACCTGCAGGGCGATGGCGAGTCCGTTGTCGGTATCGACCTAGTGGCCGGCTTGCGCGCCGCGACGCCCAACAGCCTGCTGCTCGATGCCGGCGACGCCACGCAGGGAGCCCCGCTTGCCTCGCTCACGAAGGGCGAGGCTCCCATCGATCTCATGAGCGCTGCCGGCTACGATGCGATGTGTCTGGGCAACCACGAGTTCGACTTTGGTCTCGACAATCTGCTCGCCAATGCCGAGGCGGCGACGTTCCCGCTTCTCGCCGCCAACGCTTTGCGAGATGGCGCGCCCCTGCTGGCCGGCGTAGCCGGCCCGGACGTCCCCGGGGCCCCTGGCCGCAACGCCGTCCTTACGTGCGGCGGCAGGCGCATCGGCGTGTTTGGCCTCACGACGCAGGCAACGGCCTGGTCGGTCAGCCCGTCTGCGCTCGGAGACGTCGTGTTTGCTGACGAGGTCACCACTGCCGAAGGGCAGATCGCCGAGCTTGCGATGCAGGGCGTCGACGCCATCGTCTGCCTCGCGCACCTGGGCAACGGCCCCGTCCCCTGTACGGGCCTCGGCCTCGCGCAGAGCCTCTCCCCGGATGCCGCCTTCCGGCTGACCGCCATTATCGACGGTCACAGCCACACGGTCGAAGACGTGCTCGTCAACGGTGTCCTCGTCGTTCAAACCGGCTGCAACCTCTCTGCGCTCGGCAAGCTTACGCTGACGTTTGCCTCGGATGGCACTGTTTCTGCTGCCGAGGAGCTGCTCGATCCGGCTGCCGTCGCGTCCCAGGCCGCTCCCGCCCCCGATGTCGCTGCCGATCTCGAGGCCATCGCCGCGACTCAGGACGAGATGCTCTCCGAGAAGCTCACTATCAACCCGACGACGCTGTGGGCAGGCTGGCTCGACGGCAACGACCTGGCGGCCCCCACGCGTATGGTCGAGACGAACTACGGCGATTTCGTCTGCGAGTGCTTCATCAACCGGGCCAGCGCGCTGCTCGCCCAGACGGGCCTCGACGATGGCACGCCGTTGCTCGCGGTCACGAACGGCGGCGGCATCCGGGCTGCGCTGCCCCGCGGCATCGTGACGGTGCGCGACCTCGTGACAGCGTTCCCGTTCTCGAACACCGTGCAGGTTAAGCGCATCACCCCCAAGATCCTACGGAGCCTGTTCGAGGCCTCGTTTTCTTCGATGGCCGGCCAGGATGGCCAGAGTGGCATGCTGTTGCAAGAGGAGATCTCCGGCAGCTTCTTGCAGCTCGCAGGTTTTGAGGTCACATGCGATCCCAACGCCCCCGTCGGCCAGCGCGTCAAGGACATCTACGTGTATGGCCTTGCCGGCTCAGTGGACCTCGATGACGACGAGACGCCGCTCTACCTGGCATCGAACAGCTATGTCATGGCAGGTGGCGATGCCTACGAGGCGCTGGCCGACGCCGAGATGGTGGCCGAAGTCGGTGGCGAGCTCGAGGCCATCCGCAGCTATTTGGACGAGCTCTCCGATGTGCTGGGCCGCGGCATCGGGTTGCGCTGCCTTCCGCTGCTTGCGGGCACGAAAGGCCGCCTCATCCTTGACGGCGGCCACGAGCCGGCGCCGTGGGTGGCGACGCTGCGTCTCGTCGACGCGGCGGGTGAGCCCCTGCCCGATACCGACGTCCTGCTCGACATCGACGCGAGTACCTGCGTGACGACGACCTCCGACGCCGACGGTTACGTTCAGGTTGAGCTTGAGGATGGGCCTCATGGCATCGCCGCGTGCGACCCGCGAGGCTTTGTCTCGTTTACGTACGAGGGCGTGGACGGCGACGGTGTTTTGGGCGTGTCGTACGTGCGGCAGACGGAGGCGAGCACTGACCTGGATGGCCTGTTTACCTCCGACAATGTGACGCTGCCCCAGGACGTCTCTGGCGCGCGGAGCTCCTCGATATTCGACGTCGCTTCCGCGTATCCCAATGGCGTCACAGATACGCTGACGGGCCAGGTATATGCAGCCGCGACAACGTCGAACGATCTGGGCATTGCGGCCATGCGCGCGCTGATGGAGCCGGCCACCGAGGCTTATGTCGACAACCGTATGGGCATCGGCCTTGTCGAGGACGATCTGCGCGCGTTCCCAACGGTGACGATGGCGCCCGCCCCGGAGGACGCGGAGGCTGTGTGGGCGCATATCGAGCAAATGCGCGCCACCCTGAGTTCGGAGCTTGATGCGAGGGGAGCGACCCTGGACGAGCCGCTGTCGTCCGCTGCGGCTGATGCTATCCGTGCTACTTATGGTGCGTAGGGCCGGAGCGGCGCCCACTTTCGCGTTGTTTTCCGCGTGTGGGGTGCTATTGGAGACGCCGCGCGTTATACTAAGGCCAACGGCAGTCCGCGGTGAGGGCGGACAGCGCCGTTATGCTGAGGGGTCGCTAGTTGCTGCTAACGACCCCGGCGTGGACGCCGTCCACGCGCTCGCGAGAAGTGCTGAGGGGGCCTGCTGAAAGGCCCCCTCGCCTCGCGTATCGCGTACGAACTTGAGTATCTCTCCCGCAAGCGTAACGAGCGCACTTGCAAAAACAACGAGCTGTACCCATATGTCCATAGGCATGACCTCCCTGATCTGGAAGGCGCTGCCCGCACGCGGATGCCATTGACCGATCCCAGCATACGTGGGACATCCAGAGTAAGCCTAGATTATTCTTCGGTTGTCCATTATATAGAGGAGATAACCATGCCTGACACCATGGCCGCCGGGACGACACCTCGCCTGACCAGCAGGGGCGCCGATGGCTCTTACGCGACGGTATCGGATGCCACATCTAGTGCCTTTCTGGACCGGCTCGGCCGCCACGAGGACGTCCTCGAAGCCTTGCGAGCTGAGTACGACGACGCGTTGGCCAAGATAGAGCGCTTGCGTGTCGAAGGCCGTGTCCACACGGCAACGTATCGCCAGCTCGTCGCGAATCGCATCACACTCAAGTCCGTGCTCGAACGATATGCGGATGCAGGGCTGTAGGGGAGCGCACTGGGCATACGCCGATATTGTGAAGGCACCTTCGTATCTTCGCGGAAGCAGGTCCACCGTCCTTAGCGTGCTATATTCAATTTGTAAGGTACCTTCATATATATGAGCCTCCCCTGAGCGCTGAGAGCCGGGGAGGTCAGGTTGAGAGGAGTTCCCATGTCCGATACCGAGAAGGCCTGCGCCTGTGGTTGTGGCCAGACCGTCAACGCTGCTGCGCCGGCCCCCTGCGCCGACGCCAACCACGTTCCCACCGACGACGAGCTGTTCGAGCTGTTCGCCGGCGTGCGTCGTTGCTCCATGCGCCACGGCGGCCGCGCATATCATCGCACTGACTACGAGGCGGCGACGGATCCGCGTAGTGGCCAGGGCCGCGTGCTGCTACTCCTGAAGTCCGTCGAGAAGATTAGCCAGAGCGAGCTGGCGCGCATCATCGGCATTCGCCCGCAGTCGCTGTCGGGCATGCTGTCCAAGCTGGAGGAGGGCGGCTACGTCACGCGTACGCCCAACCCCGATGACCATCGCGCCATGGACGTCGCCATCACCGACAAGGGCCGTGCCGCTCAGCAGCAGCCTCGCAACTCGCAGATGCTCGAGGTGCTCGACGACGCCGACCGCCGCGACCTGTATCGCGTGCTCACGAAGATCAACGGCTTTCTGAAGGAGCGCGTCGCCCAGGAGCGCGAGGCTGCCGGCGATGACGCCTGCTCTGATGAGCACCGTCCCGGTCGCGGCCCGCGCTGCCACGGCCGCCACCACGATCATCACGGGGACTATCAGCACTTCCACGGCTACCGCAGCTAGGAGGCGACCACAGCACGGCATCTGCGGCGTTGCCCGGCGGCTTACGTAGCGTCCAGTACGCTACGCCGCCGGGCGCCTTGCACCTGCCGCACTGTGGCGCCTCCCCCAGATTGTGCTAC